>CAYHIN010000023.1:0-12726 GCA_964356705.1 uncultured Gammaproteobacteria bacterium | reverse complement strand
AATCAGGTTATCTACTTTATGATGGGCTGCAAACATGATGGCTTCCCAGTTTTGCCCCTCTTGCAGTTCCCCATCAGAGAGTAGTGCATAAGTCCGCCAAGTTTTTTTATCCATCCGAGCCGAGAGGGCATGCCCAATCGCTTGCGACAGCCCTTGTCCCAGTGGCCCCCCGGTATTTTCCACACCCGGCAGTTCTCTGTAATGCGGATGTCCCTGTAGTCGACCATTAATTTTTCGCAAAGTCATAAGTTCTTCCCTAGGAAAATAGCCAGCGTGGGCAAGTGTGGGATACCACACCGGGCAAATATGTCCATTGGACAAAATTACTCGATCCCGATCTTCTTTCCACGGATCTTTTGGATCTAGATTCAAAGCGCCGCTGAAGTACAACGCCGTAAATACATCTGCCATTCCCAGAGGTCCTGCCGAGTGGCCCGATTTTGCTTCGAGCAAGATCTTGATGATATCCTGCCGGATCTCATTGGCCTTGAGTTCTAATTGTTTTATTTGGCCATCAGTCAGGCTCATATTTGAAACGCTTGTTCAGCTGGACTAAATGTCTTGCCATCGTGTGCCAACATATACTCAAATACTTCCAGTGACTTCACCACCTCTTCAGGAGTAGTCGCCACCCGGTATACCTGAAACTCTTCCGGTCTCATCCGCATATTAGCCATAAACGCAGCCATGATATTTTCCCAAAACTTGCCATATAGAACCAGCGGTTTGTGATGTCCATAGTACAAGCGGGCCAGTCCCCACGCCATTCCAAATTCCGATATCGTCCCCGTTCCGCCCTTAAATATCACATACGCCTGTCCCACTTCCAACAGTTTTAGAGTTCTTTCCAGATAATTCTCCGTCTTGATCTCTTCATCAAATAAATTATTCTTATCTCGACCTTCAAAATTGGCCACATCCTTAGGATAAAAAGTCACTCCCACTACGTGTCCTCCTGCCGATTGAGCACCCTGAGTAGTAGCCCGCATTACTCCTGGCCCGCCCCCATTTGCGACAATAAATCCAGCTTTCGCCAGCGCCTCACCTACTTTATACGCTTCTTGAAACAGTGGGTCGTCATGTGGCGCATCCGCAAACCCTAGACACGACACCGTCTTAATTATTTTCCTATCATCAGCCACACAATAATATTACCATTCCAGACAGCGCTTAGCCCCTACTGCCACTTCATCCACACCCAATTCTTCTAGTGTTTTCAAATGTTCTTTCTCCACTCCTCCATCCACACACACTTTGAACTTATATTGTCTTATTTGTCTTATATGACATATTTGTCTTATCTTGTCCAAAACTCTCTTCTCAAACTCTTGTCCCCCATACCCAGGGTCGACAGTCATAATAATCAGATAGTCCAAATTGGGCAAATATTTTTCTACTGCCTCAACGGGAGTATCATCGTCTATGGCGATAGCCACATATTCGCCAGGTTCCGAAATACTCTCCATTTGAGCGATTACCCTCTCAAATCCCATGCTCGCAGCCAATTTTGACCACTCAACAATATTATTTTCCGACACCATCAGGTGCGCATCAAACTTGAGAGGCAGGTATGGGATCAGGTCACACTCCGAAGGCTTGATCGTCTTATTATTTGCAAACTCACCATCAATAAAATCAATCTGCACCCGCTCAAACTTTTTACTGTCATGAATCTGTCGCAACAAGCTATCTAACTCCTGCGTTTCATTTGTTAGTATTGCCGGTATTATCTGCATAAATTACGTCCCCCGCTTAAGATAAGCGGGGGAATGAGGGGGCGTTATGACGTTCCTAACAATATCGTCTGTTCTATCAGACGATTCGTATATCCCCACTCATTGTCATACCAAGCCAAGACTTTGATCAAATCCCCATCGATCACTTGTGTAAACTCCGGGTCTACTATCGCCGAGTAGCTCGACCCCACGATATCCGAGCTCACCAGATGTTCAGGTATTCCATCTACTCCACTCATTCCCAGGATCCCTTTATACTGCGACAGTTGCGTCGCTTCTTTTAGAGCAGCGTTTACTTCTTCTCGCGTGGTTTTTTTTGCAAGCACAAATGTAAAGTCAGTAATCGACCCCGTAATTACCGGTACTCGAAGTGAGATTCCATCAAAAAGTCCCTTCAGTTCGGGTATTACTTCAGTCGTGGCGATTGCAGCTCCCGTGCTCGTAGGCACGATATTCATACCTGCGGCTCTGGCTCTTCGTAAATCTTTGTGCGATCCGTCTTGCAGTACTTGGTCGTCAGTATATGCATGTACTGTCGTCATAGCCGCCTTAGAGATTCCAAATTTAGAGTGTATGACTGCCGCCACTGGCGTTACACAATTAGTCGTGCAACTCGCATTAGATATCACTGTCGCTTGTCCGTCCGTCTTATTTACACCTAGTACAAATGTACCTACGTTTCCGCCTTTACTAGGAGCAGAGATAATTACTTTCTTCGCCCCCGCTTTTGCATGCTTGAGGGCTCCCGCCTCGTCCGTAAATTTCCCAGTACACTCCAGCACCACATCTACCTCGTATTGTCCCCACGGAAGTTTTTCCGGATCCTTTTGCGCCAGGACCGGCACTCGGATACTCATACTAGGTACTGTCAGATATCCGATTACATCCCCCTCGATTTTTTCCTCATATGTGACTGGTATTTCAAACTTGCGATAAGCAGTATCTTGGTTGACCAGATGTGCCCATCCGGCCACATTCATCGACCCACTGGTATTTACTGCCACAATCTCCATTTCATTGTGGTGTTTTAGTAGCCACAATCTAAAGCTAAGTCTCCCGATTCTTCCAAAGCCGTTAACAGCAACCTTTAGCATATATACTTATATTATCATGCGAAAAATATTTATCTTCATCTGTCTCTTGCCCGCGATTATTGTTTTGTCTCTCCTTATTCCCATTTCTCGCCCACTCGCTCCCGACTATCTCCCAGATCCTTTTTTGACCGCTATTCGCTGGACCGGTTCCGGCTCCATGCACCCCACTCTTCCCGAAGGGTCTCCCGGCCAGACCATGGGTTACGTCTATCCCGAAAAAGCCATTACTCTCACAAGGGGCGACATCATCACTTTCGACACCCCAGCCACCTCCTCGGGTCTCATAAAACGCATCATTGGCTTGCCAGGCGATACTGTGGAACTAAGGGATGGCCTAATTTACTTAAACAAAGAGCCTCTCAAAGAAGCCTACACCAAAAGCAGCTACTCCACTTATGGCCACGAATTTCTTCCCGATTGTAAAGTTGTGACCATCCCAGAAAACAAATATTTTGTCCTCGGCGACAATCGCAAAAACAGTCTCGACTCAAGAGAGATTGGTTTTGTGGACACCGCCAGCATCAGCGCCACCATTCCCTATTATCTCCAGCTAAAAAATCTCGACGCCGGTTGGCACGACCCCACTCACGACACCGATTCCGGTTTCAAGCCCCAGATCGACCCCACTAAATATACGAGTCTACTCAATTCAGTTAGAACCAAAAATAATCTCCAGCCTCTTTCTTATACAGGAACAAATTCTTGGCAGCCCATTACCGGCTACATCCAGCATAATGGTTACTACACCGCCCAAGAATTGTTCGACTATCAAAACTCCTCCCCCAGTTTCAAAAAATTGGTTTTAGAGAAAGACTATCAGTTCGTTCATATTTCCCAGACTCCCAGTAATATCAGCTCCTGCCCAAATCAATTAATCAAAGTGACATTTTCAGGTTACATTCCCCCCAATTATTCTTCCCAGTTTATTTCCGGTTGGACTCAGACTCTCACTCTTCTGAAGGAAATTGCTCCCGGCTGGGCAGCCCTCACAGGAACACCAGACGCCAGACGCATAAACGAGATTATCAGTCTCAGGATAAAAAACTTAACCCCCATTATAAAAAAGATAAATTCCGCCCAGTGGCTTACAGATACCGAGTCTGCATACCTGACCGAGGACATTAGGTTGTCCCAGGAACAAGCTACCCTTGCAACTCAGCTCAATAACCAATAACATAACTATGTGTCAACAAAAAAACTAGCCGCCCTAGTCTTTCTTCTGATATCTCTCGTCACTGCCAATTATTTCCTCAACAACCCTCTTCGTCTCAAATCTCAGGCCGACAGCAACCAAACTCCCACATCAGTAGCTATTCATCCCGGCCAGATTCTCACCACGATCGGAGCGACTACTCCTCTGTCCGCCCTCGCTTATGATCAAAACCACCAGCCCATAGGAGATAACATTTTTTACGATTGGGGTACCAGTACCACTGGCATAGGCAATCTATATCCCGCCCATAATCTCGCCACTTTCAGAGCCGATACCATCGGCAACGGCGACATCTGGACCATAGCCAGCAATCCAAATGGCCAGGCCAGAGGTTCAATCAAAGTTTATGTAGTCGAACCTCAGACAGATACCTTCACCGGAACTGGACTTCTAGATCTTGAGCACTGGGGTTACTCGAGTACAGTGGGCAGCCTCGCCTCTCGGCTTTTTGACCAGCTTTATTTCAAGCTTCCACAGAGCACCACTCTCTCTACCACAGATCTCACCGCCTTCCCTCGCCAAAACTCTCTTCCCCAAATCCTAGACGGTCAATTCGAGGCTTCTGTTGATTTGGTCCGCATGACTACCAGCTCCAATACCCCCTACACCGTTTGGCAAGAGCTAAAATTTGGTACCTACGTCGCCTCCATTCGCAAAGTACGAATCAATACCGGCTCATCCATCTCAGACAAACTAGAAATGTGGATCAGAGTTGATCCCGTGTCCCCAAGGTATGACAACCTGGTAGCCTCAGTCACTCTCCCGCCAAATCCCGGCACAACTACAGTCAAACTAGCTCGCGTTGGTAGTCAGATTTCTACTTATTACAACACCGGAAGCGGATTTCAGCTTCTGGGCAACATTACTTATGCCGCAGAGGCAGCCAGTCCCGGAATAGTACATCTCGTCGCCTCAAACGAAAATCCCGCCAATACCAGCCTTGAAGCCTATTTTGACAATTTTTCTCTGATTTATGCCCCAACTTTCCCGACCCCGTATCCCACCACAATCATATCCACACTATATCCTACATACGTCCCCTACCCCACGCCATATCCCACCACAATCATATCCACACCGTATCCTACTGCTGTTCCCACTATTCCCGTCCGGACCCCCACGCCCGCACCGACCTCCATACCCATACCTACCCCAACTCCAATCACCCAAACTACAACCATCGATATTTACGCCGCCGGTTCTCCATCCTTAGCAATCTATCCTGTTATGGAGCTCCGGCTCAATGGCACAAGAATCGCCCGTTGGACCAACGTCCGCGGAAATCCCTCAAACCGCACCTTCCTCAGATTCACATATCGTCACCCGTCGCCCATCCTTCCCACCGATACACTTCGAGTCGCTTTCACCAACAATTTCAAGTTAGCCTGGTTCGGAGACCGCAATCTCCGAGTTGATCGCATTGTTATAAATGGCGCCACCTACCAATCAGAAAGCCCCACTACGTATGGCACCGGGGCCAGAAATCCCCAAAACGGTTGTGGTTCCGGATACTTCCAGACCGAATGGCTTTATTGCAACGGATATTTCCAATATTCTCTCTAGGCAACAGCATCCAACCCAACCAACGTCCCAGTCGTAATATACTGAAGCATCGCTCCGCCTCCGACCGATATCCAGTCAAATTTCTCACTTAGACCATATTTAGAGATCGCCGCTTCGATATCTCCCCCCCCTGCTATTTTAATTGCCCCTATATTGTTAGCAATCGCGTGCAATATTTCTTTCGTCCCATATTCACAATTTGGATCCTCATACTTTCCCATTACTCCGGCAGCAACTATGAATTTGGCATTTGCGATTTGAGATTTGTAGTTTGCCACTGATTCAGTGGATATATCCAGTCCATCTTCACGCAGTATTGCTCCTGTCAGCAGTCCCCCTCGCAGCACCATCCAGCCTTTTGTCTCCAGTTCTGCCGCATATCTATTTTTATCCTCGACTTTAGTGCCACCCACGACCAAAAGGTTTGGGGTTTGGGATTTGGGATTTGGGATTTGTCCTAGCACTTCCAGTTCTTTAGCAAAGCGTGGTCCTATCGCCACCTGCAAGCCAGCAGATTTCATAAGAGTTGGCAATGCCACGATCGATGTATGTTTGCGATGACTCACCGCAAACGATTCGTTTATATATACATCAAATCCCAAAGCCAGTTCTCGGGCAAAATCGACACTATCCTCTTTTTCTCTCACATCCGCTCGTAAATCCCAATTCAGATCCACTCCCAGCTCAGACACCATCCCGATATTTCCTCCATGCCCGATTACTTTTATTCTTTTCGCTCCCCGGTCTTGTAGTAGTGTTATGACCTCTCTTACCGAGTCAATTCGCGGGTTGTGAATATCATCTACATCCAGATCCCCCCGTACCAATACCGCCTTGTCCGAGACGTCTATGTCAGAAACCACAGGCCACTTCATTCTCATACCTCTTGATCTTCTCCAACCGCCTTAAGTAGCGATCAGAGGTAACAAACTCAGTTTCAAAAAACTTTTCCAAAAATCCAAATACTTCTTCGTCCGTCAGATTGTCAGCTGCAATAGCCAACACATTTATGTCGTCATCCTTGCGGGCTTCATGCACCTGATCCACCTCAAATCCGAGTCCACACCTGATCCCCCTTACTTTATTGGCAGTTATGTCCACACCCACTCCCGATCCACAGATTACAATTCCCTTATTATTTTGAGGGTGTTTGGCCACTCCCTGCGCTACAGCCACTGCAAAATCCACATAATCATCTCCATGTTCGTATTCATAAGCCCCCATATCCTCAAATTCATATCCCCGTCCCGACAGCCACTTGTTTATTTTTCCCTTGAGTTCAAATCCTCTGTGATCCGCCCCTACATAAATCATTACCCGATGATATCACTTAAGTAGTTGCTCCAACAATCGGTAAACTTCTCGCCTATGTCCTATCAATATCACGAATATCTCATTTGGGTACTTTTTATAAACGATCCTGTAATCTCCAACTCTAATCCTGTATAGATCCTTGTACCCTCCCAGCTTCTCTTCTCCCGTACGTCCTTCGTCACCCCCCAAAGATTCAAATCTCGAAGTTAATATCAATTGTTTTAATTTTGTAATTTTCCTCAGCTGTTTTTCCACACGTTCCGAGGTAGTTACATTCATATTCCCAAGTCTTTCATTACATCCTTTAGATCTTTCCTCTTCGAAAAATCTGTCTTTTCGATTATTTTGCTATCTACAAAATCCTCTATATATCTCTCAATCTTTTCAAAAAGATCCTTTCCCACCACGTACGCCTCTGTGCTATTCCTGTTTTGGATTGCCACAGGGTAGTCCAAAGAGGCTGCAATCACTTTGGCTGGATTGGCTTTTAGTTGACTAATAGAAACATTGGTCATACATTAATAGTACCATTAACAGGTCTTTTGTCAAGACCTATTAAAAGTGCTCACCAATTCACGCAACATACTCTCAGGGTCAGTAGCCAACACAAACCCAGATGCCAGCCCTACTCCTTTAGCACCCAACTTCACAGCAACTTTTACATCCTCAATATTTTTGACTCCCGCTCCCACCAATACTGGTTGAGTAACTGCTTTTACCACTGCATCTATTATCTCAGGCTTTTCCGTGCTTACCGATTTATCGGGACTTCCGACCAGCTCTGGTGGTTCATACAAAATAAAATTTGGCTTAAAAGCATTCCATTTTTGCGCCTCAGTTGCATCAGCAGCACATACACACGTCTCAAATGCGAGAGTTTCTGTTTCTTTCAGGATTTGAGTCAGAGCCTCATCTGTTACCTTGTGCTCAGAATGATTTAAGAGAGTTCCCTTAGCCCCCACTTCTTCTACCGATTCTCGCGTCACATACCCCGTATTCTTCCCCTGATCTACGGCATCTATATGCTGCACCCAGCAGTCCACACCCGTTTCTACACAGTCTCGCAGGTCAGCCAGCTGTGGCACCACCACGATCCGTACAGAGGTCTCATCTTGGATTTTTTTACATACCCGAGCCAGTTCAATCGCTCTATATCCCGTGGCTTCTTTGTAAGTTTTAAAGTTTACGACAATCACTCAACCAATATATCATCCAATACTATTTCCTACCAATCCAACCTTCCGAAAGCCTTCTCAGGAGTAGTCCACTCAAGCCGTAAGCAAAAGGCAGCCACAAAGGAATTCCGATCACAAACGGTGCCCCATACTGCCACGATCCTCCGTATACTCCCACGATGTCAATAAACGGTCCCAGACAAAATCCCATCGCATACCATTGCAGATCATTTTTTCTCTTGTCCCACCAGCCCATCCACAGGGCAAACAGTGCCAAAAATCCAGTGAGCTTGACCGGCCACATCCACCCAAAGCCCATAGCCACGATCACGACTCCCAAAGCCAGGACCCACACCCAAAAACTTTTCTTCACCAGATTATTGTGATTTCTTTGTTACCAATTGTCAAACACCCTGTTACCCCACCCTACCCCAACTTTCACCCAATCTATATAGCTGTTTTCCTGAAATGTCATAGCTAGAAATTAATTCATTACATATGTTTACTCCCACTAGTTCTCCATACAAGTCCCGAGTCATACTTAAATGCACTATCATTTCATTGCATTCACCTACAGCATCTCTTAGATATTTTTATAAACATTCAAATCAGTAAAACTCACCACGCTCATACATTTATATTACTCCTCATCCCCACAACCCATCTCACTACTCACCACTCACTACTTACCCTACTCTACTATTAATTTCCCCACCATCCCCATTTGTCTGTGCTTTCCCACCGAGCAGTAATACTCAAAAGTCCCTGCGCGATCAACGACAAATTCAATCGTTTCTTCTTTACCATTCCCAATCTGGGCTGTACTCGCCCGGAACTCATCAATTACAAAATCATGAAACCCACCCGTGTTCTTAAAAGTCACTTTCACTTTTGTTCCTACTTTTACCTTAATCTCATTAGGAGCAAACTTAAAATCGTCTCCTAAGACAACTACTTCCAATGTTTCTCCTGTCATAGCTGCAGGCTGCGTCGGACCAGGTGTTGGCTCTGGTGTCACTTCTGCAACCATACTATCTCCACTCTTTGGACTCTGTGACACATACCAAAAACCAATTCCTCCCAAAAGTACAACCACCGCCAGACCGATTACCAAGTTCTTATTCATCGTCCAAAAACAATACCAGCTTGACACCATCTTTACAACCCCCCAGAATAGTATCTTGTGGCCAGACATCACATCAAACACGCCCTCATCTTTACTGCTCTGTCTCTTTTTGCCGCCGGTGCCTTATTCAAAGTGCACGCCGCTACCCTCTTTTCGATTTCTTCTCCGGTCGAAAGCGCCTCCACAACCGGCAGTTCAGTTCAAGTTGATTTCACCTTTCCCCAAAATCTTACTTTGACCGACTATGTCACCCATCCCAAGTCTTCTTATGGCCAAGCTCATGTCCATCTCTGGGTAGACCAAGGCAGTCCCACTCGCACAAACGCCATCGAAGTAACGACCGGTAGCCACACCCTAGAAAATCTAAAGTATGGCCCCCACACTCTGAGAGCAGAGTTAGTGACAAACGCCCACACCTCCCTGCTTCCTCAATCGGTCTCCACTGTAAGTTTCACTTCCCAACCTCCCACGTCTCCAATATCCCCGCTCGATCTTCCTATTTTTCAACTATCTGTCTTTTCAGTCATTCTCATCGTCATCGCCCTCTACTTCATCACCTACCACATCAAGCCTGGTCTACATCCAAAACCAAAACAAAAATCAAAGCATACTAAATAATTACAATACTTTTTAGTATCTCTTCCCAGCCTCCGACTTGCTCTTGTTCCAGGATAAACATCCTGTCATCTTTTTTATGTACAATCGCAGTTTGTCTCTCAGACCCACCCAGCTTCCAAGTCAGCACAATTCCACTCATATGATCAGTGTTTATATATTCTTTTTCCCGGCTCATAGCATGTTTACTCGCCTCCCAGTCAGAAAAATCAGTTATATTCTTCTCACTTCTCTCCAGACTTATCTTTATTTTGCCCCCCAGATCCACGATCTCTATTCGCTCTCCAATTCGAAAGAAGGTCTCAAAATTTTTCTTCCCGTCGGGCACCACATCAGGGTTCACCACTATCTGCCAATCGGTCGGATGCTTTATACGTAATCCCACTAGATTGTTTTGATAGATTACCTCTGGCTTAAGTGTCTCAGGCTTGGGCCCGATGTTAGCACGCACTCCCTGACCATAGTATCTTGTCTCCTCGCTTCTCCAGATTTTATAATCCCGAATAGAGAAAACTACTCCAATAATCAACAATACCCCGATTGCCGTCTTCACCATATTATTTAATCACCAAAGCCGCAGCAGATATCAACCCGAAAATAACCAAAACAATTGTTGCTACCACGATTTTATTGATTGTTTCCCTACTCATATCCCTGATATGATCATACCAGAACTATGCCTGACTCATTCCAAAAACAAATCCAGATCAAGATCACCAAGTCCGCACCCGCTGCAATTGCCAGTGTCATAAATTTTTCTACCCGCTCATTCGTCGCTGTCTTTCGCTTTATAGGCCAGCTTTTTCGTGATGCTTTAGGCAAGTAGCCAGACAGCGGCCACCGCGATTCTATACCACCCAAATCCACTCAGATCTGACTTTTTTACAAAGTTGACCAGCCACTTCACGGCCACCACGGCCACCACATAAGCTACACAAAATCCAAAGATCAGTATTCCCCACTCTTGATTTGTTATCCCGTCCGCAGATTTATATATGTCTAGTCCAGCAGCGGCCATCATGGTGGGCACTGCCAGCAAAAAAGACATTTCTACAGCTTCCTTTCGCGACAATCCCATTCCCACCCCGGTCATGATAGTCGCCATCGCCCGCGACACTCCCGGTATCATAGACACCGACTGTCCCAGTCCTATCAGGACACACTTCCACCAGGGCAACTCTTCTATTTTTGTTTTTCCTGGTCGTTGCCACTTCTCCCAGATTATCAAGGCGATGCCACCCAAAAGCAGCATCACCGCCGTCAGATCGGCATTCCCCAGTAGTGAGTTCTTGACGACGGGGTACATGACAAATCCGACCACAGCCGTCGGCAAAAAGGCCGTTCCCACTTTCAGGAACAGCTTTTTATTTCCCCAGATCCGAGATAGGTACAAAGAGACGACCGCCAATATCGCCCCCAGCTGTATCCCTATCTCAAAAGTAGATACAAATGTCGTCTGGGGGATTTGCAGTAGTCTAGTGGCCAGCACCATATGTCCAGTCGAAGACACCGGCAAAAACTCGGTGATCCCCTCGACTACCGCCAGGACAAAAGCAGACAATAGATCCATAGTCTACTTACTTCTCCCTACAGATTTCTTTAATTTTCGGGTTACACTGGCTACTTCTTTTCCAGCTCTCTTAGCCAGTACTCTACCTTCTTTTACTAGCTCTCCTGCTTTCTTTTCTAGAACCTGTCTGTTCTTTTTGTCAGATAGCAATGTACCAGCAACTCCTGCTACGACTCCCACGACTGCTCCTAGACTTGCAGCCAAAAAACTACTTCCTTTTTTGTTTCCTGCCACGCGAAACACCCCCTCTCGACTTCGATCTTTTAGGACTAGATCCTGAGTTGGATAATATCGAAGACACAAATCCGCCCATGACTTCCCCCACTTTTGATTTTATGGAGGCCACCTCGTCTACAGTTTGTTTCACTTCATCCGCCACATGATTGAACTTAGTTAGCATCTTGATTAGTAGTGTCCCCACCACGACCAACAGTCCTACACCCACCCACACCCCAACACCCGCGGACACAAAGAAAAACTGAGTAGGCAGATCTTGCATGTATTTATAGTATAGAAAATCTCACCCATACGCAATTACCGCCCCGATCACATTTATATGACCTATGTGTCATATATGACTTGAGTGACTTATCTATTTCCAAACACTAAAAATTAACATACTTCCGTCCATATTTGATATTGATTGTCCCAATTGATCCGGGAAGACACTCTAGGTTATCGTCATACTAGAGATGAATAGAGTTTTACTAAGTCTAATAATTCTTGGGCTCACAATCCCTTCCGTCATTGGCCTCTCCCGCGCTTTTTTCTCAGACACCGAAGTCTCTCCTGCAAACAATTTTACCGCCGGAAAAATAGACCTCAAGGTAAACGGTGTGGACAATCCGCAGTCAGTAGTCTCATTTGCTGATCTCAAGCCCGGAGATGACAAGTTCTTTGACAAAGATTTATTTGTAGATTTCAATCCAGCCCAGATTTGGGTGCACATAAAAAGTTTAGAGGTTTCCCAAGGAACGATGACCGAGCCGGAGGATCAGGAAGAAAATGGCACCCCAAAGTTTGATATCCAAAATTATATTACCTACGACCTCTCTATCTCTTCTCCCTCAGCCAGCACCATTATCGATTTTGCAGACGACGTGTCCCTGCCCGACGCCGTCTCCTGCTGGATTCCCATTGGTACCATTCCTGGCAACACTCATGTCACTTTGGTCCAGAGTTTTCACTTTGATGAGACTGTTACAAACTGGGCCCAAGGGGACACTCTTGATTTTGCCGAGGAATTTCTCGCCCAGCAAGTAAACGATCCCACTATTCCTGACACAGGTTCTGACAGGATCTGGGATCCAGTGTTAAAAC
>CAYHIN010000022.1:8917-12901 GCA_964356705.1 uncultured Gammaproteobacteria bacterium | reverse complement strand
GTCGCAAACAATACGAGCACTCAGTCGCCGCTACCATCATCCTTCAATCCTGGCTAGATTCTAACCAACATATTTGACTTGTTGGTCCAATACGACTTATGGGTCCTAACTCACCCGCGCAGTATTGACTCCCTCTCTTTCACATAGTAAGGTAACACAATGTTCAGAAATGTCATTGCTCCAGTCCAAGCGTGGCTCCTTTCCCAAGGTCGTTGTGTAGGTTGCGGCACCGATCTGGATGTGACAAAAGCTGAGAAACACGCCGCAGGTGAAAAGATCACTTGTGCCAAATGTGGTCGCATTTTCATCAAGGAAGGCAACGGAAAATATCGCCGCGCCCTCTTTGAAGAAATATAGTGAAAAAAGTCTTTCTCCTTCTGTTGTGTCTCCTTGTTATCGCTATTTCTAGCGCTGTCGCAGGCTACCTCCTTTGGGACAGCTACTCCGCAGCTCCCGTTCCCAGCTCAGATAGGACCGTCAGTTTTACAATCCCCAAAAATCAAACCGCCTCCCAGACTATCTCAGATCTGCATTCAAAACAGCTTATCAAATCAGATTTAGCCGCCAAGATTTACCTCCGGATTTTAGGTCTAGACCAAAAGATCAAGCCCGGCGCATATTTGGTTTCGCAGAGCCAGACCCTAGTCGAAGTCTTTGGGATTTTAGTGGCCGGCCCCAAAGATCTCTGGGTGACCATCCCTGAGGGCTTCCGCAGGCAGCAAGTAGCCGCCCGTTTAGGTGAGACCATCCCGGGCTTTGATACTGCCGATTTTTTGGCCAAAACTGTGAGTCTCGAGGGCCAGCTTTTCCCAGACACGTATTTAGTCCCCACAGACGTATCTGTAGATTCAGCACTAGCCATTTTTGCCAAAAACTTTGCCAAAAAGTCTGGCCTTACACTTCCCGCTGACCGCGACGTCCTCATTATCGCTTCCATGATCGAGCGTGAAGCCCGCGAGGGGACAGACAGACCAAAAGTCGCCTCCGTGCTCTACAACCGTCTTGAGATCGGCATGGCCCTCCAGATCGACGCCACTGTCCAATACGCCCGGGATTCGCTGGGAGTCACAGAATACTGGAAGCCAATTTTTGATACTAAGCTTCCCTCCGCCTACAACACCTATCTTCACCCCGGTCTTCCGCCAGGTCCCATAGCGAGCCCCGGTCTAGCCTCTATTCAGGCAGCTCTGGCCCCGGAGACCACGGACTATTTGTACTATTTGACAGGGGGCGACGGCGTGACTTACTTTGCGGGGACCCTCCCCGAGCACAACGCAAACGTCCAAAGATATCTAGTTGACAAGCCATGATATAACTGCTATAACCAAAGCTAATTGAGATCGGCAATACAAGTTGCCGATAATTTGCGCGATCAACAGCGCCTTTTTGTTTTTTTCAGAAAGTAGCAACCAACTCCCGCCCAAATCAACAGCGATGTCGCAATCACAACGTCTTTACTGGGGTAAATCCTACACCAATTTACCCAAACTGAGCCTCAATCAAATTCAGCTAGACTCATGGAAGTGGTTTCTCGAAGTCGGAGCCCGTGATGCTATCGCCGAGATCACTCCTATCGAAGACTTCACTTCAAAAAATTGGCACCTCGAGCTCGGTGGTCACTCCGTCGAAAAAGCCACTATCACCCCTTCCCACGCTCTCAAAAAAGGTCTCACCTACTCAGCCCCTCTGCGCGTCCAGGCCAAATTGACAAACAAGCAGACCGGCAAGACTACGACCGGCGAAGTCTTCTTGGGCGATCTTCCTCAGATGACCGACCGTGGCACCTTTATTATTAACGGTGTCGAAAGAGCAGTCATCAACCAAATCGTCCGTTCCCCGGGCGTTTATTTTGGCTCAGAGCTAGATACCGCCTCTGGCCGCCTTCTCCACACCGCCGAGCTGCGCCCAATTAGAGGCACCTGGCTCGAGTTCGAAGTCGCCCGCGGCGACGCCATCACCGTTCGCATTGATCGCAGACGCAAATTCCCAGTCACCACTCTTCTTCGCGCCATGGGTTATTCAGATAATGCTCAGATCCTAGAGCTTTTTAAGGGAGTTGATACCGACAAAGATCACACATATCTGGACGCCACTCTGGCCAAGGATCCTACCAAGACCACCGAAGAGGCCTTGATCGAGATCTACAAAAAGATGCGCCCCGGTGAGCCCATCGTCTTAGAAAACGCCCAGCGCCTAGCTTTTGACCTCTTCTTCAATCCCAGACGTTACGACCTCGGCAAGGTCGGCAGATACAAGCTCAACAAGCGCCTATCTTTCACCTCAGAGCAGCTCATCTTGACCCGCGACGATCTAGTGGGCACTATCAAATATCTGATTGGTCTACAAAATGGCGTCGGAAAGATCGACGACATTGATCATCTAGCCAATCGCAGACTCCGCTGTGTCGGCGAACTAGTCGCCCAGACTGCTTTCAGAGACGGTCTCTTGCGACTTGAACGCACCATCAAAGAAAAGATGAGTTTGGTCTCAACTGAGGATCTAGTGTCTCCCACTCAGCTCGTCAATGCCAGGCCAGTTATTGCCTCCGTCAACGAATTTTTCAGAAGCTCTCAGCTCTCCCAGATTTTGGAGCAGACCAACCCCCTTTCTGAGATCGATCATTTGAGACGTCTCACCGTCATGGGAAGAGGCGGTATTACTCGCGAGCGCGCCTCATTTAGTATTCGCGACGTCAATTCCAGCCAATATGGTCGTATCGACCCCATCAGATCTCCCGAAGGTGCAAACATCGGTTTGGTCACTTATCTGGCCCTCTATGCTCGTATAAATAGCTATGGTTTCCTAGAAGTTCCCTACAGAAAAGTGGACAAGATCGAAAAAGGTGGCCAGACTCGCATCAAAGTCACCGATCAGATCGTGTATCTGTCAGCCGACGACGAAGAGAGCTACCGCATCAGTCACGGCGACGTCCAGACCGATTCCGAAGGTTTCATCACCGATACCTGGCTCCCAGTTCGCTACCAAAACACTTTCTCCGAAGGTCCAGCGAGCCAGGTCGATTTCATTGACGCAGTTCCCAGGCAGCTAGTCGGAGCTTCTGCTTCTCTCATTCCTTTTGTGGCCAACGACGCTGCCAACCGCGCGCTCATGGGTTCAAACATGCAGACCCAAGCCGTCCCGCTTCTCAAATCCGAGAGTCCAGTCGTAGGCACCGGTATGGAAGTAGACATTGCCAAGTCCCTCGGTTGGTGTGTGTATGCCAGGCACGCAGGCGTAGTCTCATATGTAGACGCCGAAAAGATCAGTATCAAGTTAGACAAGAAACCAGAGGTAGTCGAAGCGGCCGAAAATATAACTCTCAAAGGTGACGTCGAGACTTATCATCTCATCAAGTTCAAGCGCACTTCTCAGAGCTCTTGTTTCAACCAGGTCCCAGTGGTCACCATGGGCCAAAAGATTACTTCAGGACAGCTTTTGATCGACGGTCCTTCCACCCAAAATGGTGAGATCGCCCTCGGCCAAAATCTGACTATTGCCTACGCCTCTTTAGACGGACTCGGTTACGAAGACGCCATCGTCATCTCTGATCGTCTAGTTACCCAGGATCTTCTCACTTCCATCCACGTCGAGGAATATGAGGCAGACATGGTAGACACCAAACTGGGTCCCGAAGAGCTGACTCGCGATATTCCCAATGTCGGTGAAGTTTATCTGGCCCATTTAGACGCCGAAGGTATTATTACTGTCGGTTCCGAAGTCGGTCCAAATGATATTTTGGTAGGCAAGATTGCTCCCAAAGGCGAGACCGAGCTCTCCGCCGAAGAGAGACTTTTGCGCGCCATCTTCGGAGAAAAAGCCCGAGACGTCCGCGATACTTCACTTCGCGTGCCACACGGCGAGCGCGGTACCGTCATCGATATTCATGTATTGGACCGTGAAGGAGGCGACGAGCTCCCCCCAGGTGTAAACAAGCGCGTAGTCATCAAAGTCGCCCAATTGCGAAAGATCAGCGTCGGAGACAAG
>CAYHIN010000022.1:0-8817 GCA_964356705.1 uncultured Gammaproteobacteria bacterium | reverse complement strand
GGCAAGGCCTATCTCTACGACGGTCGCACCGGTCAGCGCTGGATCGAGCCTACCGTGGTTGGCGTCGGCTACATCCTCAAGTTGCACCACATGGTCGAGGACAAGACTCATGCTAGATCAACCGGGCCATACTCTCTGGTCACCCAGCAGCCGCTCGGTGGTAAAGCCCAAATGGGAGGCCAAAGATTGGGAGAGATGGAAGTCTGGGCGCTCGAGGCTCACCGTGCTTCTCATACTCTGCAAGAGATGTTGACCATCAAGTCCGACGACGTCGTGGGTCGGGCCAAAGCCTTCGAGGCCATCGTCAAAGGTACCGATATCCCGACGAGTTCTGTCCCCGAGTCCTTCAACGTTTTGGTCAAAGAGCTCCAGAGTTTGGGTCTCCAGATCATCCCGCTTGGGGTTCAGATCAAAGCCTCAGACGATACTACGACCAAGACTACTACTACAGCCTCAGACGACGCATCAGATGATGCTGTACAATTAGGAGCCCAGGATGATGTTAAATCGGGCGAGTTGAAGCTGGTCGAAGAGACCGCAGAAGACCATGGCTAAAAAAGACGACACAAAGATAGATCACATTCGTGATTCATTCAAAAACATTGCGGACTTCAAGAGTCTGCAGATCAAGCTGGCCTCAGATGAAGTCATCAAGGCTTGGTCTCACGGTGAGGTCACCAAGCCCGAGACTATCAATTATAGGACTCTGCGTCCTGAAAAAGATGGTCTTTTCGACGAGCGTATCTTTGGCCCAGTCAAAGATTGGGAGTGTTACTGTGGCAAGTACAAGAGGATTCGTTACAAGGGCATCATTTGTGACAAATGTGGCGTCGAAGTTACCCACAGTCGGGTGCGTCGTGAGCGCATGGGTCACATTACCCTGGCTTGTCCCGTCGCCCACGTCTGGTACTTCAAAGGGGCTCCTTCTAAGTTGTCTCTTCTTATGGACGTCTCTCCCAAGGCTCTCGAGTCAGTAGTCTACTTTGCCCAGTACATCGTCACATCTGTTGATACCAAGCACCAGGACAAGACCGTGGAATCTCTAAAAAAGCAAGCCGCCGGCAAGAGAGAAGAGATCAAAAAAGATTACGAAGGCCGCATTGCTCGCGCCCAAAAAGACGGCGACGAGCTTCTCGCAGACCTCAAGTCCCAAAAGAAAAGCGACGACGCCAGAGCTTTGAGTCTCGACCAAGCTGGTCTGAAGCTCAAGCAGCAGATCCAAGCTTTGCGTGAGCAAGAGATTCTAGAAGCAGACAAGACCGTGAGTATCTACCAGTTACTCTCAGACATCGTATCTTCGATTAGACTTGCCAGCATCATTTCAGAGGACGAATACGCCAAGTTGATCGAGTACGATTGTCTCGAGTTCGCCACTGTTGGCATGGGAGCCGAGAGCTTGCTCGACGTCATAAAAAATATCGATCTTTCCAAGCTCGGAGCGGACTTACGCGTCGAAGTCGGTAGTTCCACCGGTCAGCGCCACATCAAAGCCACCAAGAGACTCAGAGTCGTCGACGGTCTAAAAAGATCCGGCGTCAATCCCGCCTGGATGATTCTCTCTACTCTTCCTGTCATCCCGCCAGATCTGCGCCCTATGGTCCAGCTTTCTGGAGGTCGTTTTGCCAGCTCCGATCTGAACGATTTGTATCGCAGAGTCATCAATCGTAACAATCGCCTAAAGCATCTGATGGATCTGGGCGCCCCTGAGATCATTTTGCGAAACGAAAAGCGCATGTTACAAGAAGCCGTCGACGCTCTGATCGACTCTACTCAGAGAGCCACTCGCACGACCAGACTTCCAGCCGCCGCCAAGTCCAAGTCTTTGTCTGACATGCTTCGCGGCAAGCAGGGTCGCTTTAGACAAAATCTCTTGGGTAAGCGCGTAGACTATTCCGGTCGTTCCGTCATCGTGGTCGGACCAGAGCTGAAGATCAATCAATGTGGATTGCCAAAAGACATGGCTCTCGAAATGTTCAAACCTTTTGTCTTGCGCCAGATGATCGTCCAGGGTCTAGCTCCAAATGTAAAATCCGCCAAGAATTTGCTGGAGTCCAGACCTCCTGAGGTTTTTGACATCTTGGAAGAGATCACCAAAAATCATCCAGTTCTCCTCAACCGTGCTCCCACTTTGCACAAGCTGTCTATCCAGGCTTTCTATCCCATTTTGGTCGAGGGTTCAGCCATCAAGATTCATCCCTGTATCTGCGCCGGTTTCAACGCTGACTTCGACGGAGATCAGATGGCAGTTCACGTACCTTTGAGTGAAAAATCCATAGCCGAGGTCAAAGCTCTCATGACTCCAGAAAACAACCTCAGAAAGCCATCCGACAGTACTCCTATCAGTATTCCTTCAACCAAAGATATCGCTTTGGGAAATTATTACCTGACTTCCATCGATGCCTCAGTTACGCCTCATACTTCAGTTTTGGCCACCGCCCAAGAGGCCGTCTTGGCCTACCATACTGGCAATCTGAAGTTGCGCCAGGCCATCAAAGTCAGTCTCAATGGCAAAGTCATTGATACCACCGTGGGGAGAATTCTCTTCAACGAGATTTTGCCCAAGGAACTCCAGTTCGTAAACCAAGACGTCCGCCGTGGTGTCATCGTGGAACTCTTTAGAAAAGCCTTCAAGATGTATGACGCCGAGACCATCGTCAAGATGATCGACGATGTCAAAAACACAGGCTTCTGGGCCGGCACTATCTCAGGTCTGTCCGTCGGTATCACCGACTGTGTGGTCAGCCCCGAGAAAGAAAGCATCATCTCAGCTGCCAATGACCGCATTTCCGAAGTCGAGTCAAACTTCTCCATGGGTCTTATCACCCAAGAAGAAAAGCGCAGACTTTCCCAAGAGGTCTGGATCGAGACCACTGAGAAATTGGCAGACAAGACTTGGGAGCTCTTCGACTCCGCAAATCACATTCGCCTCATCATCGACGCCCAGGTGGGTCGCGCATCTCGTGACCAAGTTCGTCAGATTTCCGCCATGCGAGGTCTCGTCGTCGATCCTTCCGGTCGCATCGTCGATTTGCCCATCAAAAACAACTATCGCCAAGGATTTTCTTCTTTTGAATACGTGACCGCAGCAAGAGGAGAGCGCAAGGGTCTATCCGATACCGCCATTCGTACCGCAGACGCCGGTTACCTCACTCGCCGTTTGGTAGACGTCGCCCACGACGCCATCGTTCGCCTCGAGGATTGTCACACTACTTCCGGCCTGTCCATCTACAGATCAGGGCGTAGGTCCAAAGTCTTTGCCGCTCGCATCTACGGTCGCTATGCTGGGGCCGATATTCAGGACAAAGAGGGTAAGGTTTTGGTCGCCAAAGGTGACATGATCGACGAAGCCGAAGTGGCCGCTATTGAAGCAGCCAACCTAGACGAAGTCATCGTCAGATCTCCACTGACTTGTAATGCCAAGTACGGTTTGTGTGCCAAGTGTTACGGATTTAGTCTAGCGACCCTAAAGTCTACGACCATCGGTGACCCCGTAGGAGTAGTCGCCGCCCAAAGTATCGGTGAGCCAGGTACTCAGATGACCCTACACGGTAAGCAAGGTGCCAAGACTCTCGGAAACGTCGACGTGACCCAAGGTTTGCCCAGGATCGAAGAGCTCTTCGAAGCCAGAACCCCCAAGATGGTCTCTCCTTTGGCGGAAATTGCCGGGAAAGTCGAGATCACCGAGACCGAGGATGGCTACAAAGTTCGTGTCAGAAACACAGCCGTCAAGCCTGTCGAAGAGCGCGAGTACATAATTGCTCTGGCAGCCGAGCTGAAAGTTGCCGATGGCGATCTCGTGTCTGCTGGCAGTCAGTTGGCAGCCGGATCCTTGGATATCAAGGAAGTTCTCGAAGTTAGAGGTCTCCGTGGCACCCAAGAATATTTGATCGACGAGATCCAAGCAGTCTACGAATCTCAGGGAGTTTCTATCCACGACAAACACTTTGAAGTGATAGTCAGAAAAATGAGTGATCGGGTCAGAATTCTGACCCAAGGGGACACCGCTCTTCTTCCCGGAGACATCATCGACCGCGCCTTGTTTGAGGACGAAAATTCCAAGATCTTGGCCGCAGGCGGCGAGCCGGCCACGGGCCAAGTCATCGTGCTTGGTATAACGAGAGCCGCTCTCAAGACCGGTTCATGGCTGTCTGCCGCCTCCTTTATCGAGACCACATCTCAGCTCTCAGACGCCGCCGTCGAAGGCCGCATCGATCCTCTCTTGGGTCTCAAGGAAAACGTCATCATCGGTAGATTAATTCCTGTTTCAGCCGAGGCAGCAGCCATTCCTCAGTAGGCCTTGGTATAATTACGCTATGCCAACTATCAATCAGCTAATCAGAAAGGGTCGCAAGGCCAAGGCCTTCAAAGTCAAAGCTACGGCTCTTAGACGCTCTTTCAACGCCAAAGACCGCAAGTTTGTAAATACCACCAGTCCCTTCAAGAGGGGAGTTTTGACAGTTGTTCGCACCATGACTCCCAGAAAGCCAAATTCGGCTCTGCGCAAAGTCGCTCGTGTGAGACTTTCAAACAAATACGAAGTCACCGCTTACATTCCCGGCATTGGTCACAATCTGGCCGAGCACGGTATAGTCCTAGTTCGCGGTGGTCGCGTCAAAGATCTTTCTGGTGTTAAGTATCACATCGTCCGTGGCAAGTACGATTCCGCAGGTGTTGAGACTCGCAGGCAAGGTCGCTCTCGTTATGGTACCAAAGCAGTTAGTGGGCCCAAAGGCGCCGCCGCATCATGAGATCAAAAACCAAATCAATTAGAACCACATCCGCCGATCCGGTCTACAATTCCGTGACCGTAGCCAAGCTCATCAACCGTTCTATGCTCGATGGCAAAAAGTCAGTGGCCCAAAAGCAGATTTACAAAACGATTGATCTTTTGAAAGAAAAGACCGGAAAAGACGGTCTAGAGTTTTTGGAGCAGGCTTTAGAAAACATCAAGCCTCAGATGGAAGTCAGAGCCCGTCGTGTGGGCGGAGCCGCTTACCAGGTCCCATCACCCGTGCGTGGAGTGCGTCGTGATGCTTTGAGTATCCGCTGGTTAGTAAACGCCGCTCGCGCCAGGTCAAATTCCGATTTCCACTCTTACTCTGAAAAATTGGCAGCCGAGCTCATCGACGCCGCAAACAATACGGGGTCAGCTATGAAAAAGAAGTTAGATACGCACCGCATGGCCGAGGCAAACAAAGCCTTCGCCCATTTCCGATGGTAAAATACCACCCCAAATCCCCTCCTAAATTAGGAGGGGAAACCCGTTAGGGAGGGGAGGTACAACCCAAAAAACGATGTCACATTACACCGGACCAAAAAACAGATTATCCCGAAGAGAGGGAGTAGATCTCTTTGGCAAAGGCAACAAATTGAGAAGGGCCGCCCAAGCCCCCGGTCAGCACGGAGCCAAGATGGTCAGACGCAAGTCAAACTACGGTATTCAGCTGCGTGAAAAGCAAAAGGCTCGTAGAATGTATGGCCTCATCGAAAGCCAGTTCAGCGGCCTCTTTGCCAAGGCTCTAGAGGAAAAAGGCAAGACCGGTGAGCACTTGCTCCGCTTGCTCGAGACCAGGCTGGACAACGTCGTGTATCGCCTAGGCTTTGCCCCCACTCGTAGCATGGCCCGCCAGCTCGTTTCCCACAATCACGTAAAAATAAACGACAGGGTTGTAAATATCCCCTCCTTTCTGGTAAAATCAGGCCATAAGATTTCTCTAGACGAAAAAGCCGTTTTGATTCCCGAAGTCAGAGTCCGTCTAGAAAACAAAGACATTGCACTCCCTGCCTGGTTGCAAAGAACTGGTTCAACTGGTACCATTGATCGCTTCCCAGACAGAAGTGAGATCGACTCTCCAGTCAATGAACAATTAATCGTTGAATATTATTCAAGATAATGACAAAACCACAATTCACAATCGTTTCCCAAGATGCTTCTGCAAGCTACGCAAAGTTTGTCATTGAGCCTCTACCCCAAGGTTTTGGTCACACTCTAGGCAATTCACTTCGTCGCGTTCTTTACGGCTCTATTCCGGGAGCAGCCATTACCAGTATCACGATCAACGGTGCCACTCATCAGTTCACTAGTATCGCAGGCGTCCAAGAAGACGTCATCCAATTGGTTTTAAATCTCAAGCAAGTCCGTGTTTCCTACACTGGTGACAAACCAGTGCATATCACTCTTTCTGCCAAAGGCGCAGGTGTTGTAACCGCAGGTGACTTCGAGGCCGCAACTGGCGTCACCATCGCCAACCCCGAGTTTGAGATCGCCCATCTTTCCGACAAATCCACCAAGCTTGAAATCGTTGCTACTGTCGAAGCCGGCTTTGGCTACTCTCCTGCAGAGGATCGCAGAAGTGCAACCGTCGGTGTCATCCCCATGGACGCCACATTTACTCCCGTCACTCGCGTAAACTACACCGTCGAGTCCACCCGCGTCGGCCGCGTTACCAATTTTGACAAACTGTTAGTCGAGATTACGACCGATGGCACCGTCGCTCCCGCCGCCGCTCTTTCGTCAGCATCGGCCACTCTAGTCGAGTACTTTTCCGCAATCGCCAGCCCCGAGTCCGAAGGCACATCTACTCCATCTGCCCTATCCACCAAGACATCTGTCGGTAGCAATGTGGCAGTTGAGGAATTGGATCTCCCGACCAGGATTGCAAACGCCTTACAAAAAGCCGGATTTACCACCGTCGCCGACCTGCTTTCTACTCCCAGAGAGACTCTCGCCAAAGTAAAAAATCTTGGAGGCAAGTCAGTAAAGATTATTGAAGTCGCGCTCAGGGAGCGTGGGTTTGAAATGACCCTGTAATCATGTCACACAATGTATTCGGCAAAAAACTCAATCGTGACACAGGACAACGCCAGGCTCTCCTAAAAGGCCTAGCGGGGGCTATCATTCGCTCCGAAAGTATCGAGACCACCGAGGCAAAAGCCAAAGCCGCCAAAGACCTGATCGAAAAGCTCATTACTCAAGCCAAAAGAGGCACCGTAAATGACATTCGTCAGATAGAGTCCACCATCGTCAGTAAAGACTTGATCGACAAGCTAGTTCACGACATCGCCCCTAGGTTCAAGACCAGAAACGGCGGCTACCTCAGACTTATAAAAACTGGTATTCGAGCCGGTGACAATGCTTCATTGGTCCGCATGGAGTTCGTGGCTGCATCAGTAGCTGTCATTCCTGCTCCAAAAACCGAAACCCCCAAAGCCAAAAAAGTCTCCCCCAAGAAAGCCCCCGCCGTTAAATCCCAAACAAAGAAAAAGTCATCCTGACACTGAGCGAAGTCGAAGTGGAAGGATCCAGCTCCATATGAAAACTTACTCCATAAAGTCCGGTGAAATTACCAGGAAGTGGCATCTTATTGATGCTTCCAA
Source organism: uncultured Gammaproteobacteria bacterium (assembly GCA_964356705.1). Lineage (GTDB taxonomy): Bacteria > Patescibacteriota > Microgenomatia > CAZETR01 > Amesbacteraceae > CAYHIN01. The sequence goes on along the minus strand of CAYHIN010000022.1, from coordinate 1,440 downwards.
AGATGGTAGGCTAGGCCGTATCGCGACTCAGATCGCGATCTTTTTGCTGGGCAAGCACAAGCCCGAGTTCACAGCTCACATGGACATGGGAGATCATGTGGTCGTCATCAATGCCGCAGATGTCGAAGTCACCGGTCGCAAAGAATTGCAAAAGGTCTATCACAGACATTCAGGTTTCCCAGGGGGCAAGAGAGAGACTCCACTTTTTAGAATGCGTGCCACTTTCCCAGAGAGAATTATTCTAAATGCCGTCAAAGGCATGCTGCCAGACAACAAGCTAAAAGCCAAAAGACTCTTACACCTCCACATTTTCAAAGACGCAAATCATCCTTATTCTAAAAACTTTAAAAAAATCGTTAGTAGTCATCCTGAACGTAGTGAAGGATCCAGTACAATTCAAGCATAATGTCTGAAACAAAAACCAAAATCGTAGCCCAGGCAGTTGGCCGTCGCAAGTCGGCCATTGCCTCGGTTCGCCTCATTCCCGGAAATGGTGAACTGACCGTCAATGGCAAGCCCGGGACTGAGTATTTCCCAGGTCTGCACGCAGCTCCCAAGTACAATTCACCTTTCAAGACAGTAGATGTTTCCAAGTACGCAGTCACCGTCCGCGTCCACGGCGGCGGCCCCGTCGGCCAGCTGGACGCAGTAGTATTAGGGATAGCCCGCGCCTTGGTAGAAGTAAAAGAAGCTTTCAAAAAACCTCTTCGTGACGCAGGTCTTCTCACCCGCGACTCCCGCGAGCGCCAGAGACGCCACATTGGTACAGGCGGAAAAGCCCGCAGGCGCAAACAATCCCCCAAGCGATAAACCTCCTCGTCATCCTGAACCCCCTTCTGTCATCCTGAGGCGCACCGAAGGATCCAGCTCATTTCACCTCTCTTGTCATCCTGAACCCCCTTCTGTCATCCTGAGGCGCACCGAAGGATCCAGTCCACTTCATATCCCATGTCATCCTGCCATCCCAACGGGATGCAATTAACGAAGTGAAGGATCCAGTAAGCCCAAATCATTCCATTCAGGATTTTTACTTTCAATTAACTCCAGTTTTCTAAATCTCTTCCACCCTTTAATCTTTTTCTCCACTTCAATCGCTTCCATTGGTTTATCAAACTCTTCGAAATAAACCAAGTTTTTCAATTTATATTTGCTAGTGAATTCCGAAAACCCTCCTCGTTTATGTTGCCAAACTCGTTGTACCAAATCCCCAGTCATGCCAACATACAATGTCCCATTTCGTTTATTCGTCACAATATACACCCAATACTTTTTATCCACACCTATTATTATGTCATCCTGAACCAATCCTTTGTCATCCTGAACGTAGTGAAGGATCCAGTACACCGCATCACACAAGCATATCCGTGTCATCCTGAGGCGCACCGAAGGATCCAGTTCACAAATACCTAAACGTCCCCAAAGCGTTTTTGAGGAAATCTT
>CAYHIN010000021.1:0-13030 GCA_964356705.1 uncultured Gammaproteobacteria bacterium | reverse complement strand
ACCTATCTCTCATACCAAAACCACACCATTATTTCTTACGGTGACGCCGAATCTCATCTCAATATTGCCAAGCGTGTAGTCAATAGCTTGACCCCGGGAGCAGCCCAACTCGGTGGTATCTGGCTCCCTTTGCCGCACGTTCTCATGCTTCCTTTCATTTGGTCTAACTTTCTCTGGAGATCGGGACTTGCGGGTTCAATTGTATCTGGTATCTGTTTTTTGATCACCTCGATGTATCTCTATAAATTGACTCTATTTCTGACCAAAAACAAATTTGCCTCTTTCATCGCCTCATTGGTATTTATTACAAATCCCAATATTTTGTATATGCAGGCAACGCCTATGACTGAGTTGCCGTTGATCGCTTTTTTTGTATTAAACTCATATTTCTTCATCAGGTATTTGCACAACAGAGAAAATCTGATCGATCTTATTTTGGCTGCTTTTTATGGCTTTTGCGCTACCTTAACCAGGTACGATGGCTGGATTATAGTTCTGATAGAGGCAGGCATTATTGGGCTACTGTACACCGGACTATTCGATTTTCTAAAAGAGCTAGTTCGCGGCCAGGTCAAGCGTTTCAGCTTGATCAGTCAGAAAGGGGAGGGTATTCTGGTGATGTACTGCACCCTGGCTTTTTTTGGAGTAGCTCTTTGGCTTGGGTGGGGAGCGCTGATTCTCAAGAACCCCTTTTACTTCACAACTAGCCAATTTTCGGCCAAGTCTCAGCAAAAAGGCTGGCTCGCCAAGGGTCAGTTGCCAGCGTACAAAAATTTACCATCCGCATTTGTCTACTACACCGCGACCTCAATGAGCAACGTAGGCATCCTCATATTTGCAGTCGCCATAGTCAGCTACATAGTATTTATAAAAGACAAAAACACCGACCACGCTTTTTTCACTTCGCTCGTGCTTCTTTCCCCTTTTATTTTTTATGTGCTCACCTTATACATGGGTCAGTCGCTAATCTTTATTCCCTCGATTACCCCAGTAGGATTTGAATGGCGCCTTTTCAATGTCAGATACGGTCTGATGATGATCCCAACCTGCGCATTACTGTTTGCTTACTTGTTTCACAAGGCAAAAAACCCTGGAAGATTGGTACTGCTCGCCCTATTTATTCTTCAGTTTGGTCTCTATGCAAATGGATATTCGCGCGTAGTCTCGTACGATGATGCCACCATCGGTCTGTCTGCAAACAAATATCCCGACGCCGTTTCCTGGTTGGCAAAAAATTATACTGGCGGGTTACTCGTCATGGACGACTACAAGAGAATCTTTAGTGTCATCACCTCTCAGCTTCCCATGGAAAATATCATATATATAGGTACAAAACCATATTGGGAAGAAACACTTGCCGCCCCCCAGAGTCATGCCCAGTGGATAATTCTCCAAAAAGATGACGCACTATGGAAACAGTTTTTTGATACTCCTGAAAAACAAGGCCGCTTGTACAAGTTCTACAAAAAAGTCTACACCTCCGAGGACATCCTGATCTTTGAGCGCAACCTATGAGATATATTTTCATACTCCTTCTTTTTTTAAGTTTTTTTTACACAATGCCTGCAAAAGCCGAAGGGATCAGGACTACTCTGTGGTCTATTCAATCCGTAGACACGATGAAATATTCCCGGGATGTAGCCAGGATCGAGGAAAAAAATAATAATTTTGATTCTGAAATTGATCGTCAGATATCAGATATCAAAGATCTGGGTGCCACGCATGTAGCCATTGCCACTCCGTATGATGATGAATTTATTCCGTACATGACTCGCTGGATAAATTCCACCAGAAAACACGGATTAAAAGTCTGGTTTCGCGGCAACTTTTCCGGTTGGGAAAACTGGTACAGCTATCCCGACATCACCATGGCAGAACATATTCAAAAAACTCAAAAATTTATTTTAAAAAACCCTCATTTATTTGTCGACGGCGACATCTATTCTCCCTGTCACGAGTGTGAAAACGGCGGGCCTGGAGACCCCAGACAGACCGGGCAGGTCCAGGAGTATCGAGATTTTTTGATAAGCGAGTATCAAGTCACCAGGGACTCTTTCAAAAAAATAAACAAGCAAGTTCCCTCAAACTATTTTTCCATGAATTTAGATGTAGCAAAATTGATCATGGACAAAAAGACCGTCCGAGCTCTCGACTCAGTGATAGTGCTGGACCACTATATCCCCACCCCGAAAGAATTGATTCAGGACGTAAAAACCATCGCGAGGCAAACCGGAGCAAGTATTGTCCTAGGTGAGTATGGAGTGCCAATCCCTGATATCCACGGGGAGATGTCACCTAGTCAGCAAGCCGTTTGGCTGCAAGAAGCCATGTCCGGGCTGGTTGAGATCCCAGAGCTTGTTGGACTCAATTATTGGGTAAACATGGGCAGCTCTACTGAGATTTGGGACGTCACAACTCACCAAAAAAAGCCAGCCGCGGCAGTTCTTGCCCAGTATTATTTCCCCCACATCGTCGAAGGCATCATAAAAAATACCCTAGATCGGCCGGTCACACATGCTTCAGTCGTATATCTAGGTAGGTCATATCCAGTGGATCAGAGTGGGCACTACTCAATTCCTCTCATGCCGGATCATGATCGGATCGTCTACACTGCTTTCGGCTTTGTCGACCAGATTCATACTGTCAGTTCGTCGACAGCCCTCAATATCGTCCTTGAGCCTTCCGCAAGAAATCTCCTGTTTCGCCTCCAAGAACTCATCCACTTGCTAGTAACAAAAGCTCATAGTATAATAGAATCCATCTAATTCCTCCTGCTTCCTGTCCTCCTGCTTTCCGCCCAAGGTTAATGAAACTTAGACTACTCATCTTCTCCTTTTTCCTGCTAGCGCTTCGAGCCATCTTTATTCCCACGCCTACTCTAGCAATATCTCAAATTACTGTTCCCAGCTTTCCTGGATGTCCAAATCCAGGCGGCCAACTGAAAGCTACTTATGAGACCGGAAATCATGGTATCCCGGGCGTAGGAGAGTTTCCAGGGCGCGACAGTGTTTACACACTTTCAGACACGATACTTGTCCAATGTTTCTGTTCACCCGCGGGTGCCGGCACTCAAACCAACTGGTGGAAAGTAAGTAGCCTCACCGACGATCAAGTAGCCAGTCTCAGGGCCGAGGGTTGGATCTTTATTCCCACCGGAGCCGACTGGGGACTGGAAGACCTGCCTTATCTAGCCAAAAATATATCGTTCAACTGCAATTCATCTTCAAATGGCGGGGGAACGAGTGGAGGAGGATCGGCTCCAGTCTGTACTAGTATCAAGCCCGGGACACCCACTTTGACCTCAGTCGAATACAAAGGGACTCAGGCAGTCTTACACTGGACTGCTGTCGTAAATGCCACTCACTACACTATAGCCTACGGTGATCAGCCCGACTCTTACCAATATGGCGTCCCCGACACGGGCAATGTAACGACATACACGATCGGCAGTCTCAACCCCAATACTGTGTATTACTTCCAAGTCCGAGCCGTCAACAATTGTATGCCCGGCGACTTTTCGACCCAGGGTGGCGTCGGCGGCGGCCAAGTCCTGGGGGCCTCCACTTTTGCCGGTACTGGCACCATGGGTATCATTTTTGGCCTTCTTGCCGGAGGTTTGGGTTTTGTGATTTTGAGCTTTGTGTCACTAAAATATCGTGCCTAAACTCTTCTATCTCTTTCTATCTATTTCCGTATTCTGTTTTGTGGCGGCTGGCATATTCACCTATCAGGTAGTCAGTCCGGCGACCGCCTCTCCGGTTGTGATAAATGAGACCGGACTAGTTCACGCGGCCTCGCTCAAGATCCCGGCACTCGACCTAGATCTGCCAGTCTCCGAAGGAGAGGTAAAAGACAATCGTTGGCCCACATCTACCAAAAGTCTCATCCACGTTTCCACCACCAAGCTTCCAGGCACTCCCGGCAACTCGATCATCTATGGCCACAACTGGAAATCCCAGTTGGGAGATCTGGACAAGGTCAAGGTGGGGGACACGATTTCAGTTACGCTCACGGACGGCTCTGTCAAAGATTTCTCAGTCTCCCAAATTGTCGAGGTCAGCCCAGACCAGTCAGATCTGCTGCAGGATACTATCGATACCCGTCTCACGCTTTACACTTGCAGCGGTTTTTTGGACTCCAAAAGACTCGTAGTAGTTGCGATACCTGCCACCAATTGACATAATAGTCTCCATGTCTGCCCTGGCCCATTGGCTCACTCCCCATGAATCAAACAATCAGAGAGCAAAATTGCTCCACCCCTCTTCAGTTGCCCTCGTCATCGGGATCTTTTTATCGCTTCAGATTTTTGTCACTTCGTTTTCTGCTCGATACCCGACTATTTTGGGTTTTGCCGCCCAGATCGCCCCATCAGAAGTGATCAGACTTACAAACGTCGAACGGGCGTCTAAGGGCTTACCCGCCCTCAAATCCGATCCACTCCTGACGGCGGCTGCGGCCCGCAAAGCCGGTGACATGATTGCCCGCGACTACTGGGCCCACGTCTCGCCTGTTGGTACCCAGCCTTGGTTTTTTATCAGCGAGGCGGGTTACTCATATCGCTATGCCGGCGAAAATCTCGCCCGCGACTTTTCCGATCCCGCCTCAGTGGTGAAAGCCTGGATGAATTCTCCCTCGCATCGCGACAACCTCCTTAGTAACAGGTATCAAGATATCGGCATTGCGGTCATAGACGGTAGACTTACTGGTCACGACACCACGCTAGTTGTGCAGATGTTTGGGACAAAGCTGACAGCTGGGGTCACTTCAGATGTGACCGATACTGCCAGTTTTACCGTGGATGCAGCTCCGGCCGAGGTTGCCGTCCCAGCCATTGCTGGCATCCAGGTTCCCGTGACCAATCAGTTTGATCTCACAAAATATTTCTCCATCGGTGTGTTGTCAGTATTTTTGATTATTCTGGGAGTAGACATGTATGTGGTCAGTCAGCAAAAGCTCGTCCGCTGGACTAGTAAAAGTCTGGCCCACTTTGTCTTTCTGGCTTGTTTGATCGTCGCTGCCATTACTATCGTTCGCGGCAAGATCATATGAGTACCCTCACTTTTGAAAAAGATTTTTCCAAGCACCCACTCCACTACTTTGCCCTGCTTTGCTCTCAAGTCCTAGGGTTATGGGGAGTCTTTTGGTTCAGTTACAACAAGCTATCTCAGCTTGTCGTGATCGCTCTCATGGCTATTTGCTATGTCATCTGGGGGATATTTCATCACCGATCACATGGCGATTTGCATATCAACATAGTCTTCGAGTATATTCTCGTAGCTCTACTTGCTGTTTTGATCTTTGGATCATTGCTTTTAAACTCTTGAAACACCGACTTTTTTTAGCCATCGAGATTCCCCAAACTTACTATTCATTGGTCGAGTCTCTTCAGACGCAGGTTTCCCGGCTCAAAGTCCCGATCATTTGGAAAGACTTAGACCGCCTCCATCTCACCCTAAATTTTATCGGTCGGGTAGATGACGCGGAACTCCCTGCTGTTAGAGGACAAATGCGCTCAATCGCAAAAAAATTTCCAGCTTTTATCCTCAGGCCGGCTTTCCTTGAATCGTTGTACAACCGTCACGATGGATCATTTATCTATCTAAGTCCAGCAGGCGACGTAAATCTTCTAAAAGAGCTTCAGCAAAGTTTTGGCGCAAAACTAGGAGAGATGAATCTGCCTCAGCAAAATCGCTTTCTTCCCCACATAAAAATAGGAGAGTACCAAAAAGCCGATCCCACGACTACCAAACAATTTATGGACAAAGTCGGTCAGATCGATCTCGCCTCCTGGCCAGAATTTACGGTCGAAAGAATCACTTTGTTTGAGAGCTCCCTTTCTCGCACAGGCAGTCATTACCAGACGATAGATAGGTTCCTATTACAAAAATGAGACTCCTTTGAGTAAATGACATGGGTGATTTTGTCAAAGCGACCTCCATCCCTGGGTTGTACGTTTTAGAGAGATCCACTTTTGCAGACGAACGAGGATTCTTTCGTGAAGTGTTTCACTTCAATGAATTGTCCAAAAAACTAGGCTATGAGTTCAAGCCAGTTCAATGGAACCACTCTCTATCACATCCCAATGTAATTCGGGCATTGCATGCCGAGAACTGGAACAAATTAGTTTATCCAGTCACGGGTTCTATGTTTACAGCCATTGTGGATATTCGTCCAGATTCACCGACTTTTTCCAAAGTTGAGACCTTTACTTTTTCAGACGATCACCGTTTTGCATTGTTTGTGCCCTTAGGTCTAGCAAACTCCATTTGTGCAGTAGAAGGCGATGTTAATTATTTGTATCTAGTCGATGCCTATTATGACGGTTCAGATACGAGAGCCATTGCTTGGAATGACCCAGATCTATACATCACATGGCCCGTTACAAACCCCATCATCTCCGATCGCGACAAAAACAATCCCCGACTTCGAGATTTATTTCCTGACAAGTTTTCTTGAAGGACCTACTCGCCGTCCTTTCTCCAGTCCTCAATTTTTTTATGATCCCCGGATAATAATATTTTCGGTACTTCCCAGTTTTTGTATTTTTCAGGTCTTGTATATTGGGGATACTCGACACTTTCGTCATTGTGGGACTCTTCGTCTAGGGATTTTGGATTTCCCACTACCCCGGGTATCAGTCTCACGACTGAGTCTACTACCGTCATCGCCGGCAGTTCTCCGCCAGATAAGACATAGTCTCCTACCGAAATGATTTCATCGGCAATGTATTCATGTACTCGGTGATCCACCCCTTCATAATGTCCGCAGATCACAATCAAGTGCTCATCAAGTGCAAAATCACGTGCTAATCCTTGATTAAACTTTTTGCCTCCTGCATCCATTAAGATGACTTTGGTATTTTTATCGCCTGTTTTATCTTTTAGCTCAGCAACCGCTGCATCAATAATATCCACCTTCATGACCATACCTGCCCCTCCTCCATATGGTCTGTCATCTACCGTCTTTCTCTCGTCAGTCGCCCACCACCTCAAGTCATGGATATGAATCTCAACCAGCTGCTTTTCTTTGGCACGTTTCACGATGGACCACTCAAATGGCCCCACAAACATTTCTGGAAATAGAGTCAAAATATCAATTCTCACGATTTTAATTATACTTCCCCTCTCCTACGGCTGAAAGCCACGAGATGCCGAGAAATTAGGAGAGGGGTTGGGGTGAGGTATTGTGAGGTGGGAATTATCTCTAAAAGCAGGTAAGATTAACTCAATGGCCAAGGTTGTCATCATCATTCCGACTTATAACGAGAAAGACAATGCCCCCAAGATGATCGAGGCTTTAGCAGGTATCTTGCCTGGGATCACAGATCACGACATGCACGTTTTATACGTTGACGACACTTCTCCCGACGGCACTGCAGACGTCATTCGCGAGTACCAAAAAAAATACAAGTGGCTACATTTATTAGTCAACCCAGAAAAAAAAGGTTTAGGTGCAGCCTACTCAAAAGCCATGCCCTATGCCATGCACGAGCTCAAAGCCGACTACTTTATGGAGATGGACACCGACTTTCAGCATCCCCCAAAAGACGTTCCCAGGCTTGTGGCAGAGATCGACAATGGTTACGACTTCATAGTCGGCTCTCGCTATATAGCAGGCGGAGCCATCCCCAAAGACTGGAGCTTCAATAGAAAATTCTTAAGCGTAGTGGGCAACCTGGTAGCCCGTGTACTTTTAGTCCTTCCCCACGTCCACGATGTCACTGGAGGGTTCAAGATATATAAGACCAAGGGTTTCATGGACGAGTTTGACTTCGAAAAATTATTGTCGAAGCGTTTTGCCTACAAGATTCATTTATTTTTTTACATGATCCAAAAAGGGGCAAAGGTCAAAGAAGTCCCATTTGTTTTTGACAATCGTGACGCCGGAGAATCAAAGATCATAAAAAATGAATTGCAAGAAACCCTGCGCGTCATCTTCTGGCTCCAAGTAAAAAACCCCAAGATCCAGAGGTTTTTCAAGTTTGCAGTCGTGGGTGGCACCGGACTTACGCTTCAGACTATTTTCTTCTATTCCACTGCCATTTTTTCTGACCTCATCACTCCATCCGTGGCTACGACCATAGGAGGAGAGATCGCAATCATTTCAAACTTTATATTGAACAACGCTTGGACTTTCAAAGACCATCAGGTGAAGGGAGCAAAAATCATAGCCAAATTTATCCAGTTCAATCTCACCTCTTTGATTGCTCTTCTTATTCAGTTCGTCGTTGTTGGCATCGGTACTTATCTATCGAGTGGAAACAAGATAGTCGTCCAAGCCTCATACTTCGGCGCCATCTTCATCGTCCTCATCACCAACTACTACATCTACAACAAGTTCATATGGAAGACGGGAAAGAAAAATTAAGCACTAAAGAAATGGTGCCCAATCGGCGATCGGGGAATAGTTGAAATTTACAAAGTTCACCGTATAGAAGTAGCACGGGATCAGAAGCAGGACTAGTATCCACCGAACTGCTTTGTGTTTCAAGACATCAGATAGGCCAATCAAGACGACTGGTACCAAAGGCAGGCTATAGCGGGCAATATCCCGGTGCGAGACAAACAGGATACTGGCCAGATACACCAGTCCAAACAGGCCAAAGACTCGTGACCTTTTAAACGCCATCCACACCCCGACTGCACTCACAAGATATATCCACAGCACATCTTCCAGCCAGTGCGACCCCACCCAGGCCTGAGCACTATCAAATATCCTAAATGGCCAAAACTGCAGATGAATATTGTCCCCCGAGTTAAAGTAAGCCCAAAAATCTCCCATTCTGATCTGATACAGCCAAAACAGTCCCAACCCAGCCATTGGAATCAGAAAAATAGGCAATACTCTGAAGTCTAGTTTTTTTGTTCGGAGCCACTCAAGTTTTATCCAGAGGAGATAGGATACAAACAACAATATCCCTGGTGATTTGGTGAGAACCGCGGCAGCTCCCGCTAAACCGGAAAGCCAATAATTTTTTTTCTCAAACCAAAACAATGAACCCAATACTAGTAATATAAACAACGTCTCCGGACTCCCGACAGATCTTACCGCCCACATCCTCGGCCAAAAAAACAGCATCATCCCAGCCAAAAACAAAGGATGAGCCAGCTTCATCTTTTTTACAATCTCAAAAAAAGCTATCCCCAATACTCCCCCCGCGGCCAGATTTACGACCAACATCGCCCATATATGACTTATATGTCCTATACGACTTATGAGGGTGATCAGTAGGGGGTACGCAGGCAGGTGTGCCGCATAGTATTCCAGTGGTAGAGGAATCGAGAAGTTGCGACCGATAAACTCTTTGTCGTACCAGCTCTTCGCCACGACCAGATAATAAGGGCCGTCAAAGTTTTCATGCACTCTCGTCATTCCTACGGGGAGCCATACCAAAAGAACAGAAAAGATACTAATCAGAGAGAGTATTGACCAGTCAATTAGCCTCGATTTCATCTTCCAATCATCTTAGCATACTGATATGATTGCGCTGTCATGGTCAAAAGTCTATCCGTTGTCATTCCGGCCTACAATGAAGAAAAAAACATCGCTACCTGCCTGGAGAATGTCTACTCAGTTCTAAAGGATCAAGGCGCTCTAGATTGGGAAATTATCGTGGTAAACGATGGCTCCAAAGATCAAACAGGGACCGTAGCCAAGTCATACCTAAAAAAGATTCCCAATCTAAAGATCGTAGAAAATCGTCCCAACCGCGGCTACGGTGGTTCCCTCAAGCGCGGATTCCAAACAGCTAAAAAAGACTTTATTGTCATGGCTCACTCCGACAATCAATTTGATTTTAACCAACTCCACGACTTGATCGCAAAACAGGAAGAGACGCAAGCGGATATTGTATCGGGAATCAGACCCAGCGGCGGCCACGACCCAATTCATCGCCTATTTTTTCGTTGGGGTTGGAATACGTTGATTAGAGCCCTCTTTGGATATTTAGCCACAGACGTCGATTGTGGATTCAAATTGTTTAGTCGCGATGTCTTGAAAAGAGTTTCCCTTCCTTCCGACGGAGCGATGGTGGACACCCAGTTATTTGCCGGCGCTCGTGCCAGAGGAATAAGGATTGCTGAAATAGAAGTAAAGCATCTACCCAGGACAGCCGGCAGTTCAACTGGTGGCAACCCCAAAGTGATACTCAAAGCTTTAATGGAACTGTTCATTTTTTGGTGGCAGCTAAAAAAAGAAATCATGGTGGAGCAGGGGAGGGCAGTATTCCGGTGGGAAGCTGTGTGGTTGGCTCTTATTTTAGTCATAGGAGGATTTTTGCGACTCTGGAATATAGACCAGCACATGACTTTCTTGGGCGACGAGGGTCGTGATGCCATTGTCATGCGTGACATGGTCACGGGTAACCATTTTCCGCTCATCGGCCCCGGTACCTCAATTGGTAGCATGTACTTAGGCCCGCTTTATTATTATCTGATGGCTCCGGCATTGTGGATCGCAGGTGAGTCGCCTGCAGGCCCCTCCATTTTTGTCGCCCTAATTGGTCTTTTAACCATCGGTCTTTTGTGGTGGGTAGTCAGACAGTGGGCAAATCGAGTGCCAGCTCTTTTAGTCAGTGCCCTATATGCGATTTCCCCGACCATCATCATGTACTCCCGCTCATCCTGGAATCCCAACATCATGCCCTTTTTTGCTCTCCTTACTATATATAGTGTCTGGAAGGCGAGTGCTCTGGGGTACTGGCGTTGGGTGGTAATAGGTGCTGTCTCTTTTGCTTTTGTTCTCAACTCACATTATCTAGGCTTGCTACTTGCCCCCACAATTTTTGCCTTCTTATTCATTTCAAAGCGCAATACTTCCACCAAAAGATATTTAGGACTGTCCATCTTGGTCCTTGTCATGCTCATGAGTCCACTCTTCTTTTTTGATTTGCGTCACAATTGGATAAACTCAAAAGCCCTCAAACTCTTTTTTACAGACCGCCAAACTACAGTAAATCTCAAAGCCTACAAGGCAATACCCAATCTCTGGCCAATTTGGCTGGACTTCAACATCAGTATGTTTGCCGCCAAAAACAAATCTGTCGGTCTAGGATCAGCCATAGTTATCCCAGCGCTCTTGGGTCTATATCTAGTTAAAAATGCTTCCCGACTCAAGTCAAAAGACCTTGCCATCACTTTGACCTGGCTAGTATTCGGCTTGATCGGTCTGGGGTTGTACAAGCAGCATATCTATGACCATTATATGGGCTTTATTTATCCGGCAGTCTTCATACTGCTAGCTTTCATTCTCGAGTATCTAATGACAAACAGATATCTATCTAAAGTAATATTTGTGATATTTGTCTGTCTTGTATATCTAAATTTATCGCATACTCCTTTGCTATCAGGCCCAAATCACCAGCTTGAGCGTACTCGTCAGGTAGCAGAGCTTATTCACGCGGATTCCCAAGGGAATCCTTACAATCTGGCTCTCCTGGCCAAATCAAATTATGACGCCAGCTACAAATATTTCCTATATCAACTAGGTTCTCCCATATACACCATTCACGAAAATTTGTCTGACCAGCTATACGTCATTTGCGAGATGTCTGATTGCCAGCCCATAGGTAACGCCTTGTGGGAGGTGGCCGCTTTTGGCTGGGCCAAGATTGATCGGCAGTGGGAGTTTCCCTGGGGGGTCAAGCTCTACCGCCTAGTCCCAAATCCTGAAGGAAAAAGTCTATGAAGATCAAATATTGGTTAATCGTCGTGTCAGTGATCCTCCTCGGTCTTTTTTTTAGAACCTACAAGACTCCAGAATACTTAGGCTTTTGGTATGACCAGGGCCGCGATGCTCTCGTCATCTGGGATCTTATTTACAATCACAAGTTTTTTCTCATCGGACCCACGACAGGCATTGCAGGCATCTTCAGAGGTCCTTGGTACTACTGGCTCATTACCCCGTTGTATTTCTTTGGTAAAGGAGACCCAGTTTGGCCGGCCGTTTTTCTTGCAGTCTCTACAGTAGTTGCTGCTATTCTTTGTTTTTTCGTAAGTAAGAGAATCGCTGGCGTTCAAGCCGGTATCGTGGCCTTGATCATTTCTACTTTGTCCTACAGTTTTGTAGGCTCTGCTAGGTGGTTATCAAATCCCACTCCTATGTTTCTCATCAGCGCCTGTATTATTTATTTTGTATTCAGGATTATTGATGGTCGCAAGAATTCATATCTTCCTTTGGCGTTTCTTTTAGGTCTCTCCATGCAGTTCGGATCAGCAGCCGAGGTGTTTTATTTTCCAGCTGTGATTGGTTTCTTTCTTTTCCAAAAACGATTGTGGCCTGGTTTTAAGATTCTGATTTGTTCACTTATCTTGATGGCCGTTCCCTTTGGCCCGCAGATATTTTTTGATTTCCGCCACGACCACATCCTCACAAAAAATATATTGGATTTTCTCGTCACAGATCAGAGTTTCAAATTATCATTTTTAGATACTTTGTCAGTTCGATTGCCATTTTATTACTATATGTTTGGTGGCAAGATATTTCCTTCTAACACTATCTTGTTTATCCCTTTTGCCATTGCAGCTGCCCTCTCTCTTTTTATAAGACGTCGTAACCTGAGTCCCCACGAGAGTTTCCTAGGCCTGCTGTTTGTGGCCCCTCTTATAGGCATGTTGTTCTTTCATGGCAACCAGGGCAATGTCTACGACTATTACTTCACCGGCTATTACCTGGCATTCACGGTTCTTTTTTCAGTCAGTCTAGTGAAATTATTCTCAAAAAAAATCGGATTGGTTATAACAGTTATATTTTTGTCTTTATTCCTAAAGCAAAATCTCAAGGAGCTGATCAACTACGTAAGAGCAGGCGTTGGGCCATATATTACGTTGGCAACAGAGATCAAGGCCGTAGATTGGATATACAAAGAAGCCGGAGGCCAGCCGTTTAACACCGATGCATATGTGCCTCCCATGATCCCTTACTCTTATAACTATCTATTTCTCTGGCGGTGTACACATATACAACATCAGTTACCCACCGTTGAGATATTGCCAGCCCTCTATACTATCCAGGAGCCGGACCCTGGCCATCA
>CAYHIN010000020.1:0-13076 GCA_964356705.1 uncultured Gammaproteobacteria bacterium | reverse complement strand
TCCAGATTGGCTCAGGTGATACTTCAGCTACCGATGGTGTGGATGCTCTCCAACTAACATTCACCTCAGACGATGCCTCCGGAAATATCATCGATATCACCCCCACCTTTACAGATAACGACGCTGGCAATAATGCCGAGACCTGGAATGTGATTGATGTCGACGCTCTCACTGTTACCCAAAACGACTCGGGAGGCGCAGTCACGGGAACAGTCAGAGGAATAAATATTGGCACTCTCACCGAGACGGCCACCGGAGATGATGCCATTAGTAGCAGCGCAATCGCAATTAGTAGTGGCTGGGATGCCAATCTGCTGTTTGTCGACACAACTACCCAGATTCAGATTTCCGACAGTGGTACTCTAACTTTTGAAAACGTAACCGGAACCGATTTCCTCACTCTCTCAGCCGGATCCATTGTCGCAACCGGCGCCGTCTCAGGGGTTACCACCATGTCTTCTTCGGGTGACTGGACCTGGACTTCCACTACCCCCAATATCACGATCAACGACAACGAGACTTTTACTATAGTAGACGCCGCTACAGTCGATACTTTTACAGTCAACACATCCGGTTCCCTGTTCTCGTACTCCGATGGCACCAGTTCATTCACATTTGACGTAGACTCCGGACCTCTTTACGCAGGTTCCGCCAGACCCGCCAAGTCCATCAAGCTCTCCCCAGAGTACGAAGGGGCCATCCTCACTGCTTCCGCCTCAGCCTCAACCGTCGGCACCATGACTTCGGACGCAGTCCGTGACAGCACTGAGGGTTGGGAAAATTATTACGAATGGACCTCTACCCAAGCCTCCCTGCAAGACTACACCGTCGTAGTCAAATTCACTCTTCCTTCTGATTTCTCTGCCTGGGCTACCTCAGATGCCATAAAAATAAATTTTGTCACCGAGGTAACTACCAACACAAAAAACAAGCTCGACCTGGTTCTATACAATATGACCTCCTCCCCAGACACTCCTGTCGCGGCAGCTGCAACCCAAGCCTCAGGCACAAACGCGGTTTGGACATCGCTCTCACTGGACGATACCTTGCTCGACGATGGATCAAGTCCAGATCTAGATACCGCCGCCCAAACCGGAGTCCTATTCCTCAAAGTCTACAGTCTTCTGGATGCCGTCAACTGTACTGGTGGCGTAAACAACGGTTGTTACGTCCGCCTAGGGGATATTCAGCTTAGCTATCTAGCCAAATACTGATGTCATGAAAAGAGTCGTCATCTTTTTTCTCTGTTTCTCTTTTATATTATCTAGTGTTGGTCCTGTTTTTGCCCAAGAGGCCACCCAGTCAGCGACTCCATCGGCTACACTGGAGCCATTGCCATCTCCCACTCCAGAACCCACCCCAACTCCCCCGATTTCACTACCAGAAATAATTACTGACAACCTACAACCCACAACCGACAACCAAATTTCTTCAGCTCAAATCAGAAAAAAGACTCTCTTAAAGAGGCTCTCTCGCAAAAATTTCCAGATCGACGAACAAATTGCCATCGATATCGAAAACACCTACGACTCACCAGTAGAAGTGGCCATCCTGGATTTTGACAACCAGCCCGTGGCCCTCCCTATTCATACCGAAAAGATTGGTGACAGTACCAGAGTATCAGTTCTCCCCAGCTATCAGATCACGCCCGGAAAATACCAATTGCGCATTACGGCCGGCGGCATCACTCAAGTCCAGGATTTTATTTGGGGGGTCCTGGCCATAAATCCCGACAAAGCCATTTATCTACCCGGCGAGTCAGCTTTTATTTCGATGGCCATACTTAACGAAAAGGGCGTCATGGTCTGCAATGCGAACGTCACGCTCGACATAAAAGGCCCTTCCGGCGTCATTCATACTCTATCCACCTTTTTAGGCACCGTAAAAATCAACCCCGAATGCAATATCCGCGATCTGACTATCAAGCCCGATTACGAAGCCACATTTATCAATACATCGGAAGAAGGCAACTATGAGTTGAGGCTGGAGGCCGAAACCCCAAATGGCACATACAACATTACCGATCACTTCACAGTCCAAGCCAAAACCAATTTTGACATCCAAAGAACAGGCCCAACCCGTATTTTTCCTATCAAAGCCTATCCCATGCAAGCCAAAATAAAATTTAATTCAGACTTTTCCGGCAAAATAGTCGAGACTGTCCCCGCTTCATTTACCATTTCTCCTATGGCCGACTCCATACCGTATACCGAAGTCACCACGGAACAACTTTCGACGGTTGACACTCCCCAACTCGCGCTTATTCCTCCCCTTACGGGTGATTTTCCCATCACCCAGGGATTTGGCCAAAGCCTGACCGATTCAGAGCTCGCCTCTTTTTATCAAAGTTTCGGTATGTCCGCTCACGATGGCATTGATTACTCAGTCCCCGAAAACCTTCCCGTATCCACGGTAGATGACGGAAAGGTAATCCAATCCGGAAATGGCGCTTACGGAATCACCGTAGTAGTAGAACATACCTGGGGCCGATCATATTACGGCCACCTCAATCAAAACCAAATCCAAGTGGGTCAAACTGTAAAAAAAGGAGACATTGTTGGCCTATCGGGCAAAACAGGCATCACCACCGGCCCCCATCTTCACTTTGGTATCCGCCCCAAGGACTACAACATCTTCAATGGCTATTTTGGCAAGGTCGATCCCCTTCCATATCTCTCAAGTCACATTCAAAACACCCAATCAGTCAAAAAAATAGCCTGGGATATCACAGCTGCAGCCGGTGAAACTATTTCGCTAGGCTACCAATTCGACGCCCCGGAAGTATCTCCCGAGTTTTATCTGACAGGCCCATTAAAGTTCTACACCGGCGTGACCGAGATTCCCGAAACCGAAATAGATCTCAGCTCAGACAACCCATTTGTTCTAGGAACAACTACATCAGCTGCAAACCTGGTATTTGAAGAAAACCGCCAATGGCAAATAGCCGCCGACGCCGATATTGTCATCGAAGCCTCAATTAACACAGCCAACCTCCGTCACAAAAACAAAAAAAACATGGTCTTCACAACCGACCAGATTGGTTATGCCTTTTGGACCGAGACCACCACCCAATGTCATTACTCCAAGACCACTGACGGCGGAGCCACCTGGAGCGGTTCTACCTCAGTTTCCACTACTCTTGACGCCACAGGCTGTCTCATCTGGTACGACCGCTGGACACCAGGCGACGTCACGGGCAACTATATCCATATTCTCATAGCAGATAATGGAAATGATGAATTCTATTATGAACGTATCGATACTGCCAACTCAGACACCCAAATGGGCGAAATCGACATCACCACCACAAATGGCACCGCCCTTACCAACACCGATGGGTACACTTTTACCAAGGGCACAGATGGTTATTTGTACGCCGCTTACACTACCTCACAAACTGGATTCAGTGAAATATTACGCTGTACCGGCTCCTGCGACTCTGCTGGCAACTGGAGCGCCATGACAGACAATTTCGATGATGCCCAAAGGGACTGGATCCAAATGACCCCCCTCCTGGGAGGAAAAATCCTCCTGGTTCGTCAAGATATCAGTGCCGACGATATCGACTATGACGTCTTGACCAGTACCACCTGGGCCGGATTTGTAGACATCGACACTGATGTCGTCGAAAGCTCTGATCCCAGTGTCATAAACTTTGGGGTTGTCACCCGGCTCGACACTGGGTACGTGTACCTTACATACATACCAAACCAAGCCACCGACGACACCTCCGAAGTCCGCACCCAGATCTACGATGGCTCATCCTGGACCGCCAAAACCGATTGTTTAGCAGATACCGAGCCCTCCACCACAGAGATGGTTATTTTTACCGACCCAGCCATAGATATTGAGACTGGGGATATCTATTGCGCTTACACCTACGGTGACACTAATGCCGTCCAAAATATCTATTACAAAAAATCGACCGACGGCATGACCACCTGGGGCAGCCAAGCCCAATTAAATACTAGTCACACCGGCGACGACATCAAACATCTCCAGCTAAACGGCGTATCTGGTGAGCGTATCTACTTCAATTATTTATTCAATTCCACGACAGACACCCGGGAAGGAGCCACTGTCGTTGACCTCGTCCCCCCTCCTCCCGACGAACTCATGCGCCATGGGATGTGGTTTACCAAAGCAGGTGCTAAGATGCAATTCAGTTTCTAATGTCAAAAAAAACTATTATCATACTCTGTATCACCATAGCCCTCCTTGTTATCACTGGAGTCTTATTCTTATCCAAAAAGCCAGCCAAAAAAGCCGTCATTATCCCCCCATCGGTTTCAGAAGAGGCATCCCTGTTATCTCAGCTCGAAAAAATAGTTATTTTACCTGCTGGCGAAACCCCGACCATCGCCACCGTTTCCGACGTAGACAAAGTCAAAAGTCAGGCCTTCTTTGCCCGCGCTGAAAATGGAGATAAAGTAATCGTTTTTGCCCAAGCCAAAAAAGCCATTCTTTTTCGTCCTTCTTTACAAAAAGTGGTAGAAATCACCTCGGTAACTATAAATACTCCCCAAAATGCCAGTATCAGTGCCACACCCCGCCCTTGACACAAGTTGTTCAAAGTAGTAATTTGTGTATCAAATGGCAACACTAAACCTCGACTCACTTCCCGACCTTCTTACCGTCCGCGAAGTCGCCGAAGTCCTCCGCGTATCCATCCTTACTATCAAACGCTGGGGCAAACGTGGAAAACTAGTTCCGATCCGCATCAACTCCCGTGGAGATCGTAGGTACAAAAAAGAAGCCATCCTCTGGCTTTTGGGTATGCCCACAAAAGCTAGTTAGTCTCAAACTCAAATTCCTTCCCCGAGATTCTCACCTCATACATTTGGTCCTCTTCTAGATTTACAATTCTGGCCAAATACACATCATTCCCGGAGTTATAGACCACCACATATCTCCAATCTTTGGCATCTTTGATCCTATATTCTATATTAGTAACCACATTTTTAGATCTAAAGCTCACGAGCTCTACTCCTTCTCCCAAATAAGTCGCCGAATACTGTACCACCTCCGCCCCCGCTCCAATCGTGGCTTGCTGCCTGACACCAACTCCATATATCCCCACTCCCAGACCCACGACCATTACCGCCAGCACCAAAACCGGCAAGGTAAGCGCAGACAAATCCGTAGCAATGCCCCATTGTTTGAAGTAATTCACTTTCGCCTCCTGAGCCGGCTTAAATCTGAGTAAATTATCAGCTGGCCACCACCAATATCCACAAGATCCACATCTATTCACCATAACGTGCATAGGCACGCTCTCTCCCATAAACCTCGTCAAAGCAGATCCATCATTAGGACATATACCAGCCCCAAACTTCAAGGCCGATTTATCTCCCGTTATCTGCGATAGTCTGGCCACGTCAGTTGCCTTGATCCTATTCACCGAAGACGGCTCAGTAAAAAAACCTCCACACAAAAAACATCTATACGAATTATCCAAGGAGGATATAGACACCTGGGTGAGTCTGGTACCACAATCAGGGCATTTCATACGCTGGTACTCCAATTCTTTGCTGGTAACTTATTAGGTACAATGTCACAGTCAGCCCAGCCAGAAGCACTACCAAGACAGCCATAGGCAACAATAGCCCCGTCACCTGGCTTCTACTCCCCCAGTATCTAAAATAGGCCATTTTTGCCTCCTGAGCCGGCTTAAAATCAAACAAACTATTCCCCCCAAACCACCACCAGCCACATACGACACATCTTTTGGCATCCACATCACCAGGCACACTATCGCCCTCATATTTTGGCATGCGCAGTCCATGCACAGGACAATTCACTTCTCCACCCATCCTAGGACCTTTTGCCATCTTAGGCAGAGTTCCCAGCTTCACAACCGACATATTATTTATCACATCTCCCCGCATCCAAAATCCGCCACACCTGTTACATCGAAAAGACGCAGACGCATCGTTATCTTTTCCCAAAGGCATCGGCCCCAGTAGTCCCTTACACTCCGGACATTTCATATAAATATAATAACCCTATTACAGTTCTCTTGTCACCATATACTCAGCAACTCCCTGAATATAGTCTATAGCTTCCGAATTCAGATCAAATTTTCTCAGCTTCTCAGCCACCTCAACCGCCTTCGCTGCATATTCACGCGCAAGTTTTAAATTGTACTCATAAGCCCCACAATCGATCATCGCTTGTTTGGCCTTATCCAGCTCTTCTCTGGTCGCATTTGTATTTCCCCAGACCTTTCGCACGTCGTCCTTCTGATTCGTGTCGCCCAGTTCATAGGCTTTAAGTACCATCAGAGTACATTTACCTTGTTTCAGATCAGAGTCAGCGCTTTTTCCCGTCTTTTCGGGAGTACCATACACCCCCAAGATGTCATCTTGGAGCTGAAACGCTACTCCCCCATCATCTGCATATTGTTTAAGAATTGCCAATATCTCTTCATCCTCAATTCCCCCCAGATAAGCTCCAATTAAAAGTGGATTCTCATATGTATACAGTCCCGTCTTAGCTCGATGCAAAGAAACGACGTCATCTTCCGTCCAGTTTTCAAACTTCTCCAGCATCAGATCGTATGCCTGACCATAAGCGGTGTTTGCAATTGCTCTAAACAATTGCGCATTGGCTCGATTGTTATTAGCTTTAGTTACTAGATCAAATCCCAAGCACCAATATACGTCACCCACTGTGACCGACATCGCATCACCAAAATGGACGTCTCCACCCCCTCTTTTTTCAAAAAATTTATGAGTGGTAGGTCCCCCTCTCCGTACCTCATCTTGATCCATAAAGTCATCGTGCATCAGTATCCCAGCGTGCGTAATTTCCACGCCCATTGCTGCATCCCACACAATTTTGTCGGCTTGTTTACCCGAAAGTCTGTAGCCGTAATACACAAATGACGGTCGCAGTCTTTTCTGCGGTCTTAGGAGATACTCTCTTCCGTGTTCCAAGATCTCCTTCACGACACCCTTCTGCCGTCCATTAAACCCAAATTCAGCTACGATTTCTGCTTCAAAATACTCTTTAAGCTTAGCCCCAATCAAAGGCACAAAATTTTGCAGAGTTACTCTTGCCTGCTCACCCAATTTCATACTATGCCACCCGTTCTTTCAATGCCTGATAATATTTCTCCATGTATCCCCGAGCCTTTTCCCAGTTCCTTTTCACCACTTCAGCTTGTGCCAGATAAGCAAGATGGGCAGTTTTAGTCGCCTGAAACTCAGATACACGGAATTTTTCAGCAAAATACTCTCGATATTTCTCCTCTGTCGCTCCATCTTTCCACAAATTGACTTCAAAATTGGCAATTAACTCGGGTTCAAAAGCCAGACCCAGATTACGTTTTACGACTTCATATAGCCCTGTTAATGATTTCTTAGCACTCTTCCACTCTTTCTGCTCACCATACTTCAATGCCGAATACATGTGTGCTCCAGCATCCATAGCCAGTTGCTTGGAAAGACCATACTGCTCTTTTACGTATTTAATAACCGTTTCTTTATTTAGGTTCTTTCTAAAAGCTACCTCCAGTCCCGCAGCCAACTTTGGATCAAACTTCAAGTGTTCTTCACTATCACCACCCCCAAACCTCCGTCTTCTTCTCGAATAATCCAGTATCGCCTCTTTCAGTTTTTCTGAAGTAAAATCAGGTAGATGTTCTTGCTCAAAATAATACTCTGCATAGTCCATTTGCCACGGAAATAATCCCGAAGTCCTTTGCTCTCCAGAAGTACGAATGAACAAATCTACATAGGGATAAGTTTGTGAAGCCGTATCTAGATAAGACTCAAATAGCTTAGCGTCTATTTCAGTACTTGCGACTTTATCATTCACAATTCTTTTAACTGCCCTCAAGATCTCGTCATGACCACCATAATCTACAGCAAAGTTAAAGGTGTGTTCACTAAATCCCTTTGTCAGTTCCTCAAGCTCTTGTATTTGAAACACAAGGTCAGCTGGAAGCCTATCTCTTCTCCCAATGTGCACCATTCTGACTTTCTCATCCACTGCTTCTTTCTTAGCTTGAGTTAAAGCCTTTTTAAACAGATTCATAATCTCATCTACCTCAACCTGAGGTCTATCCCAATTCTCAGTAGAAAACGCCCATACAGTAAAAGTGTGCACACCCATGCTTCGAGCCGACCTTGCCAGTTTATTGATTGCATCATAGCCTGCATAATGGCCTTCCCAAGGTTTCAGTCCTCTGCTTCGTGCCCATCTTCTATTGCCATCCAGGATCATGGCTATATGGTTTGGGACTTTAGTCTCGCTGGGCAGTTCTATCTTTGCATTCTTGGTCATAGACATTCTCATTTTACATTAGACGTGCTAACTCCCCAACACCCCACGCCCTTATTCAAAAATCAGTTGCTCATCATTCCGAGCCAACACATCTACTGCACCAGCTCTAGTTGCTGATTCTCTCAATCCTCCAACAACTCCAGCCACAACTCCAGCCAACCATTCACTAGATCTATTCGTTTCGGCTCCTCCTGAATCTACTATCACTCCACCATCAGGCTTGTACACATCAAGCCTCACACGCGCCGTCGCTGGATGATCAGAAAAAAAATCCAACTTCTCACTAATACTCGTAAGCTTTCCTTCTTCATCGTATTCAACCCTATATCTCAATCTCCCCTTTCCTTCTTCAAAAGGGACTGCCCTTACTAGCTCTATCACGTCTCTGTCCCATTCTCCCTTTCGCAAAGAAATGCCCACCGCGTGATCATCCGGATTCAAAAGCTCAGCAGTATCGCGCAAAAAGCGCTCGGTCAAAGCTGAATCGTATCTGAAAGACATAGCCGAATTATACACCAAAACCCCTTGCAAGACTCCTTATCTTCTCTTCCGCATCCTCAGGCTGTACTACCAACCACCTATTTTTCAACGCGATAGCCAGCAACTCATCGTCCGGCTTAAAGCAAACGGGGTGCTTCACTAGTCTTAACATCTCAACGTCATTCTTTGAATCTCCTACAGCTATCGTTTCCCCTCCATACCTCCCTACAAACTCAGCAATGTTACCCTTACCTTCCGCAAACGTATTTACTGTTTTACCCGTAAACTTGCCATCTATCACTTCCAATTCCGAGCTCACATAGCCGTCTAATCCGAAAATATTTTGGATCGATTGTCCTACCATTTGCGAATTATTAGTCACCAGCCACACTTCATGCGCTTCTTTGAGTTTAGGAAGTACTTTCTCAAAATATTCCTGGACTTTAGCCTGGACCACGTCATAGCTAAGATCAGTTAATCCTTGGCCAAACACAACAAACAAATCCTTTACCGTCTGCGCATAATCCTGCTCTTTAGCTTTATATCTTTTCATCACAGCCTGGATGTCATCCCACACCTTCTGACCAATTACCTTCTCATCCACAAGCCACTTCGCAACCGGAAAAAACGAATGCCCGTTCCAAACCACGTTATCAAAATCAAATAAAGCAATCGACTTTCCCTCATCGGACATTCAAAAATTGTAACATCTCCCCCTTACATATCCCCACGACCGTATCAGTATGTAAATACTACACCCCAAACATCTCTCTCAATTCTCCCTCATTCTCAATCTTCTCCAAAACTCCCATTTTCACCCCATCGGGTATATCTAGTATTTCCCTTATATACTTCAACTCCTGCTCGCAATCGAATGGGTTAACATATACACTCTCCTGCATCTTTTGCCATCCCATTTTTTTCAAATACATCCTCAAATCATCACGTTTTTTCCTCTTGATCTCCTCCACATCAAAAAATATTACACGCCACTTCCCATCCCAATTTTCCTGTTTCGGTCTTAACTTTTCAAGATCAAACAACAAGACCTGTCTTTTTCCTTTGTCAGTAATCACAACCTTTACACCTTCAGGGGTTTCGATCCTTTCCACACATCCTTCCCGTAAAAGAGACCCCAGAGAGCGTTCAACATGGGACGGGAAATAATCTTCCCAATTATTAAGCGTTTTAGATCCATAACGAGACAGTTTCCAAGCTCCATATCTATCCAAAAACAAAAAATCATCTCCTAAATCTCCTAAAAACCTCAACAAATTTTTCGCTCCAATAATTCTCTTCCCCATCCTTACATCCTAATACGACCGTGGCAAAATGTAAATAATATTTCATACCTATTCATGCCCATCACTTCATCCTCTCAACAACCTCTTCCACGCTCAAGATCTCTGTCTCACCCAACACCCCAAACAATGTCAATCTGTCGGATATGGTACTTCCAATCCCAATCCCACGGCAGTAGAGTTCACAACCTGAGCAAATTGATAGAAATCATCCGGAGTAAACAAATGCACATATCCACCAAACGCAAATCCCACCAGTGTCTTATCCTTCACCGAAAATATCAGTTGCCTGTCACCAAAAGTCACAGTATCACCAAGTCTGTCTGTGAAATACGTATTTCCCGGACTATCAAGAAAAATCGCTCCTTGACTCATATCCGCACCCCCGAAAGAAATGCCCATAGAAGCAACGCCTTTCAAACTCTCCGCATTATACTCACCAAGTCTTCCAGTATCTATATTGCATACATCAATCCTCCCAGCGATACCCCCACATCTCATATACTCGCCAGGCACTATAATCTCAGTCTCTCCCTGCCGTATTTCCAAACCATCAAATATATGTTCATCCGAATGCATCGGCCAATCTTGGACCCCCAAAAACGTCACCATCTCCTCCTGAGCCCCTGCCACATTCACAATAAGTGTAGCGATCGTTCTAGCAGCAGACAGCTCACCTGATTCCACTCCAGTTCCCCGATCGAAATAGCCATATCTCACTGTAACCACAGACTTATTAATCACGGCCAGTGCCTCATTTAGTCTTCTCTGCAACTCCTCAGAACTCACAACTTCCATAATAGCTGGCACCGGAGTCTCAGTGGGCAGCGGTACTGAAGTCTCAGTGGGTAGTACCTCGGGTACAGGCGTCGAAACAACCGGTTGCTCATCACCATGTAATATTTTCCAATTGGCAGACGCCAAAGTCCTAAGAACCTCTTCGTGCTCTCCCCCAAACCAAAACACTTCAGGACTTTCAAAACCTGTCATTCCCACCACGTCTCCTTTGGCATCCACAATCATAAGTCCCCGCTCAGCCACACCCGAATTTAGATCCTCAACCGAAATCCGCTTTATCACTCCCCCAGGAAATACTGCATACAGCTCGCTATAGTCTGGAATCCGCAGTTCTACATCTGTCACAACCGATGCCAGAGCCGACAATTTCGCATCAGAAACGCTCATCAGCATCATCTGGTCAAAACCAATACTAGGTCCAGCATCGCTTACCGCCACATTGTCATCCCCAAATCGGATCAACTCCTCACCCACCTTAATACCCAAAAGCGATCTCCCGTCCGGCACATCACGAAAATATCTTTTATCAGCAAAAAACGTTACGTCTCCATCACTCGCACCCTGGAGTTTTAACCTCAGAGTGTGGACTGGAAAACTAAGTTCATAATCTTCCACCACATGTCCACCCTTTTCCACTCCATATACCAAAGTTCCCTCTATCTGAGACCATCGCAAAAGCTCCTGACGAGCCTCATCTAGCTCGACCGCGGGCTCCGCTTTCCTAGTCACATTCTCCCAAGTTTCAAGAGCAGCATCGGCCAGAGGTTCTCGATATATATAAGTGGCAGCAACAAGTGCTCCAACTGTTCCCAAACTCAACCCGTATCTCCACCCAACCCTGAGCAATCGGCGAGCTTGTACAAACGTCTTTAACATCCACACTTCAGACTGGGAATAAATCACATCGTCATTTTTGATCAGCTCCCCCAAGACTATTTGTTCTACGTCTGACACATGTTGATTTGGCTGACCCTGCACATAGATATGTGCATTAGTCATGGGATGAACACCGGATCTGATTCCATCAGCTGAAGTCTCTGGCGTAATTGGTCTTGGCATACTATAGGTCATTATAACCCATAGGGTGAACTATTTCAACTTCTTAATCATTTCTTCCACACCCAACAACTCAGTTTTCTCACTCCCTCTCTCTTTCCACTCTATCTTATCTCCCATCTTCTCAGACACGACCAGCCTCATCTACATATCATCATTTCCTACCCCCAGGGTTGAGATCCCACACATATTCTTCTATCACCATCTGTTCTAGCTGATTGCAGTCAATAGAAACGCGAGTGGGATTCTCACCCAAATCCCTAGAAGAATCGTGAATCTCTGCCGTACAATATGGATCACCATCCAAAATCCACACTGAAGCTAATATCTTATGGATGCTGTCAACACGAAGTTCAAGCCCTGCTTCTGTGCTTCGAGACTCGTCTGTCAAATGGCACTTTTCATCCGCAAAAGCCAATCCATCAAACCCTGTCGAGACAGAATAATCAACCGCTTTCTCAGGGCATGGAGCAAAAACTTGACCGACATATTCATGTTGTCCATATTCCTTCGGATCAGCAAACCCTACAAACGTCGCATTCTCTCCAGCCACCACAATCGGCTTAGTCCCTGCAGGTATGGTATCGAACGTGACTGAGGCATTTCCCTCCACAGGGCCACCAGCACAACCAACCAAAGTAAATCCAACTGCAAGCAACCGCAACCCAACCAAGGCTGAAATTCTACTCATTTATACATTATAGGCTACTTAAGCCTATTTGTCACCTCTTCCAAACTCAGCAGCTCTGTTTTGTCACCAGTTCTCTCTTTCCACTCCACCTTCTCTCCGGTTTTTTCAGACACGACCAATCTCACGGGAATCCCAATCAGGTCAGCATCAGCCAGTTTCTGCCCTGCCGAGCGATCTGTGTCATCCCACAGTACGTCCACACCTGCTTCGACCAGCTTCTTGTATATAGTATCGCCCCCCACTCTCAAGTTCACAAAGTGGACTTGAAATGGCGCCACTTCTCTGGGCCACATGATTCCCCTTTCGTCATGAAACTTCTCGACCAATACACCCATAGTTCTACTCACCCCAATCCCATAACACCCCATAAACGGGTACTTTCTCGCTCCATCTATATCAATATACGTCAGGTCAAAGGCTTTAGTATATTTCAGCCCCAGATCAAATATATTCCCCACTTC
>CAYHIN010000019.1:0-13253 GCA_964356705.1 uncultured Gammaproteobacteria bacterium | reverse complement strand
CTCAAGGCTACCTGTGACAGTACCGCCGGATCAGTGGCACCTATTATCCAGGAGGTGGCCCAGGCCAAGACTGAAGCTAGTACTTTTTGCAGCATTTCCATACCCTAAGTATAACCGAAATAGGCTATAGTAGTCTCTCATGAGAATACTTGGCATCGACCCGGGTACAGCCACAACCGGTTTTGGTGTTATAGACGTCTTGGGACCAGACAAATATAAGCTTTTGGAGTTTGGCCTCGTAGAGACCTCCAAAGATCTTCCTCACGGTCAAAGGCTAGATATTATCTACAATAAAATCTCAGGAATTGCCAAAAAACACGCTCCAGACGTAGTTTCTATAGAGCGCCTTTTTTTTGCGACCAATGCGGCCACTGCTATTGCCGTCGGCCAAGCCATCGGTGTTATCAAGCTAGCCCTGCACCATAACGATCTTCCCGTCTTTGATTACACCCCCATGCAAGTAAAGCTATACGTGGGAGGCTCTGGCAAGGCCGACAAAAAAGTCATGAAAGCCAAGATCAAAAAGATGTTCAAGATCAAAGAGACCAAAGGTATGAAGACTCATTTTGACAATAGTGCAGACGGCATAGCGATCGCCATCTGCCACGCTATAAAATCAATCAAAGTATAATAACTTCATGCATGTTTTTTTGAGAGCTTTTGTATTTTGGGTATTGTTTAGTATTTCGTGCTTAGGATTTAGAGTTTATAAGACAAATGCCATAGTAGATCCTCTCACCGTTCCCAACAACAAATTCGGCGTGCATATTTTGGAGCCAGGAGAAATCTCAGCTGCTGCCAAATTGGTCAATTCCTCAGGCGGGGACTGGGGCTATGTCACGATTCCGATCAGGAGCAACGATCGGGATCAGGCCAAGTGGACCGAGTTTTTCAAAAATGCGGCCAACTTGCATCTGATTCCCATACTACGGATCACTACATATCCTGACAAAGCCAATTGGACGGCCCCTACGGCCAACGACCTAGTAGACTTTGCCAATTTTTTAGACGAACTGCCCTGGCCCACCAAAAATAGATACATAATTTTGTTCAACGAGCCAAATCATTCCAAAGAATGGGGGGGTTACCTCTCGCCACTGGAATATGCCAATCTCCTGACTGAAAGTAACCGGATCTTCAAGACCAGAAGCGAAGATTTTTTTCTCATCTCAGCCGGTCTCGATATGTCCGCTCCACAAAGCATTACCTCGCTAGATGCTCTCTACTATATTCGGGAGCTAAATAGACTCCGCCCTCGCTGGTTTGACACTGTAGATGGCCTGTCGTTTCATGCATATCCCAACCCGGCTTTTTCTGCTTCCACTTTTTCCAAGACTAGATATGGCCCAAAAAGCTACACTTACGAGCTAGATTTACTGGCCAAAGCCGGCCTCCCCAAAGACAAGCCCATCTTTATTACCGAGACCGGGACGATCCTGCAAAACTCTTTTTACAAAGATGCTTTTACCTCAGTCTGGACAGAAGACAATATCGTGGCCATCACCCCATTTTTGCTTTTTGCCGGTTCACCCGATTTTGCCGACTTTTCGCTCTTGGACAAGGATCATCAACCGAAAAGTACATACAAGCAGATTCTGGCGCTTCCAAAAACAGTCGGCAGCCCACTTCTCGCTCCTCCAGTACCAAGCAGTGTCCCAGAGATAAAAACAGCAACCTCAGTCATCCTGAGCAGAGCGAAGGATCCAATAAAAAACTTCATTGATGCTCTAAAAAAATTCATCTCTAGTTTCCAAAAAGAAGATATGCTCTCAGTCGGATCTTCCACCTTTAGGGTGGAAATCAAAGACACTCCCAAAGAAAGAGCTCAAGGTCTATCTGGTCGCACCAGTCTGGACGAAGGCCACGGCATGCTCTTTATTTTTGACAAACCAGACATCTATCAATTCTGGATGAAAGACATGCGCTTCCCCCTGGATTTTGTGTGGATAGACAATGGCCAGGTAGTTGAACTAATAGAAGATGTTCCCAATCCCACCAAAGACGATCTCATCCCTCAGATTATTACACCAACTCAAAAAGTGCGCCAAGTTTTAGAAATCCCCGCCGGCTCTATCAAAAAATTTAAAATAAAAGTTGGTAACTCTGTTATTTTGAATCCATGATCATCGTCCACGGCGACAACCAGTTAGCTTCCAGACAGTTTTTTTTGGCCAAAAAAAATGAAGTCAAAAAACAAGGACAAAATATTGTAGATTTAGGAGGGGACACGCTGACACTCTCCGAGCTGACTTCTTCACTGTCCTCTACCACTCTTTTAGGTGAATCCAATGCAGTTTTTATAGAAGGTTTTTTTAGCAGACGTCCCAGTAATGAAAAAAAAGCCATCGTGGAGTATCTGAAACAAAATCCCCAAGCCAATATATTTTTCTGGGAATCCAAAGACATCTCAACTCAACTCACTACCCACAACCCACTACACATCCACAAACATGATCTCCCCAAACACATTTTCACCTTTATAGACAACTGGTCGCTTAGCACTTTGCGCTTAGCACTTAGCACTACAGAGCCCGAGCAAATCATGGCCATGCTGGCAAAGCGCATACACGATCTAATCCTAGTCAAAGACGCTCGCGGCAAATTTCCCTCCTGGCAGGTCACAAAACTTAAATCTCAAGCAAACAAGTTCACTCTCCTACAACTTACAACCTACAACTTACAACTTCTAGAAATAGATCATCGTCAAAAGACAGGCCAGACTGCTATGGATTTGGGGGCAGCTCTTGAGTTATGGCTCATAAAAAATGTAAAGTGATATCGTGTCATCCTGAACCGCTGTGAAGGATCCAGGCTTTTACTGGATTCTTCGTTTCACTCAGAATGACAAATGAGATGAAACTTTTTAGTACCTCAGGCATTCGCGGCTCAGCCGAGACTTTTTTCTCCAACCAGTTTTGTACCCAGCTGGGAATAGTATTTGGCAAATGGCTCAAATCTCATCACAAAGAGGGAGATGTAGCCGTAGCCTATGATCCCAGGAGCAGCAGCCCCCGTATCAAAGATCATTTTCTCATTGGTCTTTCCCAGGAGGGCTTTGAAGTATTAGACCAGGGCGTGATTCCTGCTCCGGCTTTGGCGTATTTCGTGCGCCAAAATCCTCATTTGTCCGCAGGGGTCATGATCACCGGTTCCCACATCCAAAGCGATCTCAATGGTATCAAGTTTTTTCTAGGTAACGGTGAGATTCTCAAATCCCACGAAGCAGAAATAGAGAGTCTATTTATACATAATACGTTCATCGCAGATAGACTTTACGAAATACGTGATACACCGCCGATAGTCAAAAACGAGTCCACGGCCAAAGATTTGTACATCGACATGCTAGTAGGCTTAGCGAGTCTTCCGTATCCCAAGTGGGAGATCACAGTGGATACTGCCAATGGCACCCAGTCCGAGATTATCCGTCCTCTTTTTGATCGCTTGGGATTGACTCTCAGAATGACAGGTGACTGCGACATCCAGTCACCCTATTTTGTTCCTCGTGATACCGAGGTCCAGACTTCGACAGTGGATCTCCAAAAGCAAGTCATCTCGACCAAATCCGATTTGGGAGTCGCTTTTGATGTCGATGGGGACAGAGTAGTGTTTGTAGACGAGAAAGGACGATTTATCCCCGGCGATTATTCCTGCACACTTTTAGCCCAAGTCGAAGAATCGGAGTCTATAGTCACCACAGTCAGCACGAGTTCAGTAATAGACAGCATTGGAAAAAGAGTCTATCGCACTGCAGTGGGCTCACCCATCGTTTCTGCCAAAATGCTAGAAATCGGGGCCTCTTTTGGCTTTGAGCCCAATGGGGGAAGCATAAGTGGGGACTTGCACTATAGCCGTGACGGCGGAGCCACTTTTATCAAGCTTCTAAATCTTCTCAAAAATTCTGGTAAATCGCTGGCCCAACTAGTAGACGCCCTCCCCAGATACCACATGTACAAAGACAAACTGGATTGTCCACAGGATTCCTATGCAAAAATCTACACTACGCTCTCAGAAAAGTATCAAGGAAAAGATCAGGACAAAACTGATGGCCTCAAAGTTTTTTTAAACAGTACTGATTGGATTCTATTTCGCGGCTCAGGCAATGCACCTGAGTTTCGTGTCATAGTTCAATCCGATTCAGAAAGCAAATCCCACGATCTGGGCCTCAAATCGATCGAATTCATAAAAAGCCTTATACATGATACAAAATACGTAATACATGATACGGTCCAGGATTCTCTTCATGTCCTAGACTCCATTCGTCTTTTTCCCGACCAATGTGCCCAAGTGCTAAGAGATCAGGGAAGTTTCAAGGTCCCCAGTATGTGTAGTCTAGTGGACAATATTGTCATCTCGGGTATGGGCGGGTCGGCACTCGGCGGGCGCATCATAGACTCTCTATCCAAACATATCCTCAAAGTCCCGCTATCAATATCCACCCAATACAGCCTGCCCGCATTTGTAGGACCGAAAACACTTGTTGTAGCCTCCAGCTATTCTGGAGATACCCAAGAGACTATCGAGAGTCTGCAAGAGGCGCTGGTCAAAAAAGCTCAAGTTTTTGCGATTACCACAGGAGGCAAATTAGCCGAGCTAGCAGGCAGGCACAGCTTTCCGGTATACCTAGTCGATCCCATTCACAATCCCAGTGGTCAACCTCGTTTGGGTCTGGGTTACAACATAATGTCCATCCTGGCCCTCTTGGGTCGTTGTGGACATATTCAGTTAGGCCAGAGTATAGATACTTTGCCAGACTATCTACGAAAACATCAAAATGAGGATCAGGCCTTGGAAATTGCGGGCAGACTAGTCGGAAAGATCCCTCTTCTCATTTCAGGAGAGCATCTCACGGGCAGCAGCCACGCCATAAAAAACATGGTCAATGAAAACAGCAAGCATTTTGTCGCAAGTTTCGATCTTCCGGAATCTAATCATCATTTATTGGAAGGTCTTCAATTCCCAAGTTCAAATCCCAAAAATCTCGTCGCCGTCTTCGTCAATTCTGCCTTTTATCACCCTGATTTGGGAAAAACAATCCAAGCCACTAAGTCCGTTTTTCAAAAAAATCATATCGAAACGATTGACCTGCAGTTTGATTCACCAAATCCGCTTACTGAGAGTCTGGAATATTTACAAGCCGGAGCGTTCATCTCCTATTTTTTAGCAAGTCTCAATGGCGTTGACCCGGGACCCATTCCCTATGTACACTGGTACAAGGAGAACACCGCATGAAATATATCAAGTGGTTCAAAGAACTGAGTCGTGAAGACATCCCAATCGCAGGCGGCAAGGGTGCAAATCTGGGTGAGCTGACAGCCGCCAAAATCCCAGTCCCAGACGGCTTTGTCGTCCTATCAAATGCTTATTTCGATTTTCTCGATCACAACAAGTTGCGACTGCAAATTCGCAAGATTCTTCAGGCCACAGATGTGGCCGATCCGCACCAGCTAAAAACAGCCTCAGTTCAAATCCAAAAGTTACTCAAGGTCGCCGAAATTCCGCCCGAGGTCGCTCGTGAAGTATTTACTTCGTATCACAAACTAGGATCCAAGACCGCAGTCGCCGTCCGCTCTTCTGCAACAGCCGAAGACCTCCCAGAAGCCTCATTTGCCGGCCAACAAGAGTCCTATCTAAATATACTGGGAGACGCCAATGTATTACTCAAAGTCAAAGAGTGTTGGATGTCACTCTTTGGCCAGAGAAGCATTTTTTACCGCGAACAAAAGCATTTTGACCATTTCAAAGTCGGCATCGCAGTTCCCGTCCAAACCATGATCCAGTCAGAAATCTCAGGGGTCATGTTTACCACTGACCCCATTTCCCAAGACAAAAATAAAATTATTATCGAAGCCATCTACGGACTAGGAGACTACATTGTCCAAGGTGTAGTAACGCCAGATCATTATGAAGTCTCAAAGGCCAGTCTCGACATCCAGTCCAAGCAAATAACACTACAAGAAGTCGCAGAGGTGCGCACGACCCAAGGTGTAAAAGAAATAAAGATTTCAAAAAAAGAAGGTGAGAAACAAAAATTATCTGATACTCATATCCAGGCACTAGCTCAGATTGGCAAAAAGATTCATCAGCATTACCTGTTTCCCCAAGATATCGAATGGGCGTTTGCCCGCGGCAAGCTATATATTACCCAGGCCCGCCCGATCACTACACTAGGATCTGACAAAAAACCAGAATCCTTAGCACTTAGCACTTCGCGCTTAGTACTGTTAAAGGGTGCCCCCGCCTCCCCCGGTCTCATATCAGGTCCTGTAAAAATCATCGCCAACATCAAAAATATCGATCGGATCAAAGCCGGTGACATCATGGTCACCGATATGACTACTCCCGATTTTGTCCCGGCCATGAAACGAGCCGGAGCCATTATCACCAATCGCGGCGGCCTGACATCGCACGCAGCCATAGTTTCCCGTGAGTTAGGTGTGCCTTGTGTCGTAGGTACCAAAGATGCCACTACCCAGCTCAAGGATGGCATGATCGTAACTGTGGATGGCGCCAAAGGCGAGATCTACAAAGGCGCAGTCGCCCGAGCCTCAAAGCAAGTTTCAGTTAAAAATCAGGCCCAAGACCTCGCAGCTGAAAAGCTAAACACCGCAACCAAGCTCTATGTAAATCTGGCCGAACCAGATCTGGCCAAAAAGATTTCCGGCCACCACGTCGATGGCGTAGGACTATTGCGCGCCGAGTTCATGATTGCAGGCATCGGTATTCATCCCAAAAAACTGCTTGCCGAAGGAAAAGGCGAGCAATTTATAGCCAAACTGACAGAAGACATCGCCACTTTCTGTGACAGCTTTTCTCCCCGTCCGGTCATATATAGAGCTACCGATTTTAAGACCAATGAATATCGTGCCCTCAAGGGCGGGGAGGCATACGAACCCGAGGAATCAAATCCCATGTTGGGCTTCAGAGGGGCCATCAGATATATCAAGTCTCCGGAAGTCTTTGCACTGGAGCTAGAAGCCATAAAGAGGGTCAGAAACAAGCACAATCTAAAAAATCTCTGGCTTATGATCCCCTTTGTCTCAACAGTATCTGAATTGGTCGAAGTCAAAAAGATCGTCGCCGCCGCAGGTCTGTATAGAAGTAGCAATTTTAAGCTCTTCATGATGGTCGAGATCCCATCAAACGTCATTTTATTGGACGACTTTTTGGACGTAGGTATCGATGGAGTCAGCATCGGCAGCAATGATCTCACCATGCTGATCTTGGGCACCGACCGTGACAACTCTGAAGTCGCATCCCAGTTTGACGAGCGCAATCCGGCCGTCATGTGGGCTCTCGAAAAGACCATCCGCACTTGTGCCAAACGGGCCATCTTATGTGGCATCTGTGGTCAGGCTCCAAGCGTTTATCCCGAGCTGGTCGAAAAGTTGGTAGACTGGGGTATTACCAGTATTTCTGTCAATCCCGACGCCATCGGTCGCACCCGCCAGATTATTCATGATGCAGAACACCGGTTAATTACAAGAAAAAGTAAATAATTATGCACGCAGGCACTTGTGGACCGCACGCGCAGCGGGTCCGCGCGACAACGATCGCGGGAGGCGAGCATGCGCAGCCACGATGCCGAGTGCAAATATACATATGAAACTCAAACAACTCTACGCTCGCGAAATCATAGACTCCAGAGCCAACCCGACCGTAGAAGCGGTGGCAATTCTTGACACCGGAGAGTTTGGCGTCGCCTCTGTCCCTTCAGGTAGTTCAACTGGTAGTTACGAAGCATTGGAACTTCGCGATGGCGATCCAAATCGTTTTCTCGGCAATGGGGTACTCAAGGCCGTCGGTTTCATAAACAACGAGATAGCCCGGGAGTTAATTGGAAAAGACATTGAGAGCATTAGTCATCTGGATGAGTTACTCATTAAACTGGACGGCACCCCAACCAAATCAAAACTGGGAGCAAATTCTATTCTCGGCGTATCTATGGCCGTTACCAAAGCCGCAGCCGCAGCAGTCAAGCTTCCTCTGTATAAATATATATCTCAATTAGCTACAAACACTCAACCACTTTTTGTCCCCGTTCCTATTTTTAACATGATAAATGGCGGCAAGCACGGTGCTGGCAATCTGGACTTCCAAGAATTTCATGTCATCCCTAGTAGGCTCAAATCATTTGCTTCAATGCTCGAAGTGGGTTGTGAGATTTATCAAACTATCAAAAGATTATTGGCCAGGCGCGGAGCCATTCACAGCATCGGTGACGAAGGAGGATTCGCACCAAATCTGTTCACTAACCTCGATGCCCTCGAAATCCTCAATGAGTCAATTATGGAATGTCACAAAAAACCCACTATAGACGTAGAGCTGGGACTGGACATCGCAGCCAATAGTTTTTTTAAGGATGGCAAATACATCATCAAAGATCGCAGCAGTCCCATGGACTCGGCCGAATTTATCGACTATTTGCGCGACCTCAACAGCCAATATCATCTGAGGCTACTTGAGGATCCCCTGCAGGAGAACGATTGGAAAGGCTGGTCCCAGCTCACAAGTACTCTAGGCAGCGTCACCACAATAGTCGGGGACGATCTCATCGCGACAAACAAAGTCAAAGTCAAAAAAGCGATATCAGAAAAAGCCTGTACTGGAGCTATTGTCAAGCCAAACCAGATTGGGACCGTGACCGAAACCATCGAAGTCGTCACTACCGCCAGATCTGCTGGCTGGAAGATAGTCGTCTCACATAGATCTGGAGAAACCAACGACACTTTCATCTCCGATTTTGCCGTCGGCGTCGGTGCCGACTATGCCAAATTTGGCGCCCCCGCCCGAGGAGAACGGGTAGCCAAGTACAACCGCCTCCTGAGCGTCGAATCGGAGCTCTCCCAGTCATCCTGAGCATAGCGAAGGATCCAGTTCTAGTCGTATACTAAGTACATGTCTTACAAGCCAATCGTCCTCGCCATACTTGACGGCTGGGGAATAGCTCCTCCCAGTCCTGGCAACGCCATTGCCCAAGCCAAAACACCCAACATGACCTCTTTTTGGCAAGAGTACACCCATACCCAGCTTATCGCCCACGGCGAGTCAGTGGGTCTACCCAAAAGAGAGCCGGGTAATACTGAGACTGGGCATCTAAATCTAGGTGCCGGTCGTATTGCCTACCAGGACCTTCCCAGGATAAATATCTCCATAGCCGATGGTTCTTTTTTTCAAAACCCTGCTTTATTATCAGCGCTCAAACACACTACCGAAAACAAAAGTAGCCTACACATCTTGGGTTTGGTCGGTGGAGGCGGCGTCCACTCAGACTTATCGCATTTCTTTGCTTTATTAAGACTATGTCACGAGCAATCAATAAAAAGAGTTTTCCTTCATTTGTTTACCGATGGTCGCGACTCTCCACCGACTTCCAGCCTGGATTATATAAAACAACTCCAAGCTGTCATGGCCAGAGAGGCCACTGGTCAAATCGCCTCAATCTGTGGTCGATTTTATGCTATGGATCGTGACTTTCGCTGGGATCGTACCCAAAAAGCTTACGAGGCCCTCACCCAAGCCCAGGCAGCAACAGCGACCTCCGTCGAGGAAGCCATAAAAATCAGTTACGACAAAAACGAGACTGATGAATTTATTCAACCCACTCTCATTCTAGATGGCTCAGGTCATCCCGCAGCCCAAATCGCAGACAATGACGCAGTAATCTTTGTCAACTTTCGTATCGATAGACCGCGTCAATTGACCAAGGCCTTTGTTTTGTCAGATCTGGAGGCCAAAGGCAACACTATCGATTTTGACCCTTATGCCATCAAATACACGAAAAAACACGCCGATGAAAAGGACAACTTCCGTCCAAAACCGTTTGAAAGGAAAAAAATTATCAAGAATCTCTTTTTTGTCACACTCACAGAATACGAAAAAGATTTACCCGTCCATCCTGCTTTTCCTCCCCAGATGATAGAGAACACTCTAGCCGAGGCTATATCCATTCACAATCTCAAACAACTTCATATGTCCGAAAGCGAAAAGGAGCGCTTTGTCACTCATTATTTCAACGGCCTGCGCGAGGCCAGTTTCACAGGTGAAACCAGAATTATTGTTCCCTCACCCAAAGTCCCGACCTATGACAAAAAACCGGAAATGTCCGCCCTCGAACTCACAGAACGTATCATTCACGAAATTTCATCAGACACATACGATTTCGTCGTCATAAACTTTGCCAATGCAGATATGGTGGGACACACTGGCAATATCAAGTCGACTATTCTCGGCTGTCAGACAGTAGATGAATGCATGGGTAGACTCAAAGACGCAGTTCTGGCAGCAGGCGGGGTCTTAGTCATTACTGCGGATCACGGCAATGCTGAGGAGATGCTAGATCTAGCTACAAATTCGATAGACACCGAGCACAATGCCAACCCCGTTCCATTTTTGGTGATTGGCAATCAGTTCAAAGATGCCCGTCAGCTACCCCAAGGTATCTTGGCCGACGTGGCCCCCACTATTCTTCAGCTACTAGGCCTCCCCATCCCATTCTCCATGTCCGGCCGCAACTTACTAGCCTAGATATACCAGGATCGTCACCTCGCCTTTAATTTTCATCCCTTCTGCATACTCCGTAATGCTCTCATGCACTTTAGTCAGTTCTTGAGCCACCATTATTTTTGCCTCAGGATATCTAGTTTTTATCTCTTCTAGAGTCATTTGCGCCCTTTCTGGTGACTCATAGATGATATTCGTCATCTCGGGGGTGAGTTCCCACTTTTTGTTCAAAAACCCATGAAATACAAATTTATTGGTGGGTAGTCCAGCGGCAGACAGGGCAGCCGCAGCCGCAAATGGCCCAGGAATGGGTGAAACTACAAAACCCGCCTCTTTGGCCGCTCTCACGACCTTAAAGCCTGGATCAGACAAGAGCGGTGTCCCAGCATCAGACACTAATGCCACATCATTCTCATTCAGCGCCTCTAATACTTTAGGTACTATTTCAACTTCGTTCCAGTCTCTGACTGAAATATATCTTCTCTTTTTGTCATCCTGAGGCGCGCCGAAGGATCCAGGCTCATCTGGATTCTTTACTTCGTTCAGAATGACATGCGTGTATCGATCCGAAAGAATTTTTAGTAAATTTCCCGTATGGCGAGTGTCCTCACAGGCAATCACCGGCACGCTCAAAAGTGTCTTTATGGCCCGGATAGATATATCTTCCAGGTTGCCAATAGGCGTTGCTACTACATATAATGTCCCCATGCTATCTGCGATTATAAAGCCTTTTGAAGATATTCTCCTCTCTTTGGCCCATACCATCCCCCTCGAGCTGTTTGTCCCCATCGGATCTTTCGTAGAAGAGATCATAGCTCCCATCCCATCTCCCCTCATTATGATCACCGCTGGATCCATTGCCTCACTTCAGGGACGTACAGTCGCTGGTTTGTTCGTACTCTCGCTTTTGGGAGCCATAGGCAAGACCATCGGCGCCGTAATTCTATATATATTGGCAGACAAAGGCGAGGATTTCGTTTTCAAACACTTTGGCAAATATCTAGGTTTCAGTCACAAGGATGTAGAGTCCATTGGAAAGCATTTCAATGGTGGTATAAAAGATGACCTGATTCTTCTGGGTATCAGGAGTCTCCCAGTCATCCCCAGTGCCCCAGTTTCTTTGGTCTGTGGTGTGATCAAGATCAAGTTTAGGACTTTTGTCACCTCGACATTTTTAGGCACCATTATTCGTGATTCCCTCTTCTTGTATTTTGGCTACTCTGGCCTTGCTAGTCTAAATGCAGTAGTCCACGGAGTCGAGGCTGTAGAATCATTCATGCAGATCGGTATTTTTCTGGTCCTAGGTATCCTCATCGGCGGCGCCTATTACCATCGCCACAAAAGATCAAAAAGCAGAAGAGACTAATTCACCGTTTGGTAGCGGCGGATGACGCCCACTACTTTGCCCTGAATTTTTACTTTAGTCACAAAGATAGGGGACATGGTAGAGTTTGCAGGTTCCAAGCGGACTCGAGTAGACTCTTTGTAATATCTTTTTAGCGTCGCAAAGCCATTGTCCAAGAGAGCCACTACTACTTCGCCATCGCGGGCAGTCTCTACTTGTTCTATTACTACATAGTCACGGTCAAATATTCCCGCCTCGATCATCGAATCGCCCTTTACTTGCAGGACAAAGCACCGCTTCTTGGATGACACCATAGTGGGAGGCACAGAAAAAGTCGCATTGGGATCTGTAAAGGGTTCAATGGGCTGTCCTGCAGCAATGAATCCTAGGACTGGCAGATCTACAGCTGATGCAGAAGTCATTCTTTCAGCAGCATTCTTATCTAGTATTTCCATACCACGTACGGCTCCATCAAATCGTTTGATCACGCCTTTCTTTTCCATGGCTTCCAGATGTTCATGAACAGTAGCCAGAGATGACACGCCCAAGGCTTTAGCGATTTCCTGAAGAGTCGGGGAAAATCCGTGGGATTGGATATATTGGGCAACGAAGTCTAAAATCTGTCTTTGTCTGTTGTAAAGAACCACTGGCATATGTACAATATAATCCGAATGTTACCCAAATGTCAACACGCAAATTGTCATCCTGAACGATAGTGAAGGATCCAGTACAATTCTGGATTCTTCGTTTCACTCAGAATGACAAGAATGACAACCATGTTTAAACTGAAATCAAATTACAAACCCACAGGTGATCAGCCGGAAGCCATTACGAAGTTGGTCCAAAATCTGAAATCTGGTGTGGACAACCAGGTGCTATTAGGAGTCACTGGCAGCGGTAAAACTTTCACAATTGCCAACGTCATCGAGGCCTACCAGATGCCCACCCTGATCATTTCTCACAACAAGACGTTGGCCGCCCAGCTCTACCAAGAGTTCAAAGACTTTTTTCCAGACAACGCCGTTTCATATTTTGTCTCTTACTACGATTATTACCAGCCCGAGGCTTATATCGCCAAGACAGATACATATATTGAGAAAGAGACAGATATCAACGACGAGATCGACAAATTGCGTCTGGCGGCAACTACCAATCTCTTAACCCGTAAAGACACCATCGTCGTCGCCTCCGTGTCTTGTATTTATAATCTAGGTTCTCCAGTCGAGTACGGCAAGACCATCTTGGAGCTCAGAGACGGACTAAAAGTAAATAGAGACCAGATCCTCATGCGCCTCAACGAGCTCCAGTACACCCGCTCCGACTACGACTTCCACCGTGGCACCTATCGAGCCAGAGGGGATCTCATAGACATCTTTCCAGCCTACGAGGACGTCTGCATCCGCATTCA
>CAYHIN010000018.1:0-13603 GCA_964356705.1 uncultured Gammaproteobacteria bacterium | reverse complement strand
TCCCTGCCTCTCTGGAGATCTCAGCCTTTGAGCTAGACAGCCTGAGTGAGATCGCAGAAAAGCTAAAGACCGAAGCCAATATCGATGACGTCCGCTTTGCCCAGGATATCGTCGAGTCCTTAGGTCTCTGGACAAAGTCTATCCGTATCATAGGCATCTTTCTGGTGGGAGCTCATGTCCTCATCACTTTCATAGTAATTTTATTAGTCATCGGGATCAAGGTCGCCGCTCGAAGAGACGAGATCTTTATTCTCCAGTTATTGGGCGCGACCAAGAGTTATATCTCAGCTCCCTTTATCTACGAAGGCATGATTTATGGTGTCACTGGCGCAGTTATCGCCTGGGGGGCTACTTATCTTCTGCTCTTATATACCATGGGATTTTGGGTCAGCTTCTTAAGCGGTATCCCCATACTGCCCCCACCACTTTGGTTTATGTTTTCGCTACTTGGTGTTGAGGTAGCATTGGGAATCCTGGTGGGTAGCATTGGGGCGATTGCCGCCACCCGCAGATTTCTCAAATGATAAAAAAATTCCTCGCTACACTGTTTCTCACACTCTCGCTCACATATCTGGCTACTCCGGCATTCTCAAAGACCGATGAGGAATACGCCGCCGAAATTGCGGAGCTAGAAGCAAAGCTGAAAGAAACTCAATCCAAAGCCAGTACTCTTACCGGCCAGATCGCATACTACGACGGTCAGATAGCCGTCACCACTCTCAAGATTTCCCAGACCGAAGAGCTCATAAAATCTTTGACTACCAAAATCCAAAACCTCGAAAATGATTTGGACAAACGCAGTGTCACTCTTCAGAACCAAGTAGTAGCGAGCTACAAAACGGGCTCACTTGATCCCATTCCTATGTTTTTGTCATCCAAAGACTTCTCCCAGGCCATATCCAAGTTCAAATATCTCCAGATTCTCCAAAGTCACAACCGTAAATTTATTTATGAGACCCAAAAGACCCAATCAAATTATGCAGACCAAAAAGATCTCATCAGTCTCTCCCAAAAAAAACTTCAATCCCAAAAGATCGCTCTCAACAACACTCGTTCCGAAAGAGACTCGTTGT
Source organism: uncultured Gammaproteobacteria bacterium (assembly GCA_964356705.1). Classification (GTDB taxonomy): domain Bacteria; phylum Patescibacteriota; class Microgenomatia; order CAZETR01; family Amesbacteraceae; genus CAYHIN01. The sequence goes on along the minus strand of CAYHIN010000018.1, from coordinate 12,530 downwards.
TAAGACAAACAAAAAACGACGAATCCACTTACCAAAGACTTCTGGCCCAAGCCGTGTCTGAAAGAAGTGCGCTCAAATCATTTGCCAAATCAAAAGGCGGGAGTATCCTTCCTCCCCAAGCCAGCCCCGATGGCTGGTATTTCAATCAGCGTGACGAAAGATGGGGCAGGGACTGCATCGGCTCTACTTGCAATGGTAACAACCCCAGCTTCGTCTGGGAGGTCGGGTGTCTGATTACAAGTGTCACCATGCTCCACAAAAAGAATGGGGCAGACGTCACCCCTCTTTCGTATGTTCACAACACTAGCTATTTCTTTCAAGACTTACTGCTCGTCCCCTGGCCTACCCAGTCCGGTTTCAAATTTAGCCGTTACGGCGGAAAAAACTTAAGCCTTATTGATTCCGAGGTGGGAGGCGGGAGGCCCGTCATCGTAGAGATCACAAACTCTGCAGCCCTCGGAGGTCGTCACTTTTTGGTTATCAAAGGCAAATCAGGGAGCAACTACATCATGAATGATCCTTGGGAAGGCCCGGACCTGACCTTCCAAAGCTACTACTCCACAGGCAATATTCTGAGTGTGTCTACCTACATCAAAACTTAGACTCCCATGAGGATTGTAATGACAAAACATGCCCAGGAGAAATTGCGCACACCACCTATAATTAATTTGAAAATTACCAAACCACACCTTGATAGAGTAATAACAAAACCAAGTCATAAAGACGTGATGAAAAATGGAGAAACTCGATCGGTTGGATTCCTCTCTCAGGATTTATCATTGTGTGTTATTCATAAGATTGAAACTCGGGGTATAATAAAGGTAATTACTTTTTTCCCGTCTCAAAAGGGTAGATATGAAAATCCAATACTTTAAAGAAGATAACATTTTAGTAATTGAGCTAAGCAAAGCTCGCTATGACCACGCCGAAATGGAGGGTGATTTCGTTATTCATTACACACCAAAAGGTACTCCTGTGCGGATTGAAATACTTGACGCAGCCAGATATTTCAAAACTCAAGCCGAAGCACTGCCAAAAGACACGAAACAATCCTTCTTTGCATCGGCGTAAGTTTTGTATATAGTTTATTAATGAAGTGGTTTGGGGTTGTACTTATCTTATTGTTTTCAACTTCCCCAGCTCTAGCGGTCACTCTAACTCTTTCAAATACCCCCTCGTCAATCGACTTAAATCAATTTTCGTTTTCGGTTTTTGTTGATGGGCCTTCAGACGGGACAAACTATCTTCGAGCCGATTTATTCAAAGAGGGCAGCACCAATTATTTTGGTGAGACATTTAACGGCACTGACTGGCATTCAGATTCGACAGGCACAAACTACCTTCCAGTTACGATCCAATCAAGCACGGGATCAGCCCAACTGACAGCAAGAATAGGGTCTCCCAGTCAGAGTGAATACCCAGGGCCAGGTCAATATAAGTTGCGAGTGAGACGGTACACTTCGTCAGGTAATCCAGCCTCGGGCGATGAGCAAAATATCGTCGATGTTGCAATTACTTACAGTCAACCGACTCCAACATCACAGCCAGCTTCAACTCCAACCAATACTCCAGTTCCCATTACGCCTACTCCCAAGCCTACAAATACTCCCAAACCCAGCACCACCCCCAAGCCTACCTCGACCAATACCCCCACCTCGACCCCGGCTGTATTGGGTTCAACGACCGAGCCCTCACTTATTCCCACAAGCACTCCAGTAATTCGTTCTACCCACAACCCACAACCCACAACCAACAACTATTTAGCCTATGCCATCATCGCCCTAGGCGTGATACTCCTTAGTGTCTCCGGTTTTCTGTTTCTAAAGCAGCGCAAAAGTGCTTAAATTATGAGGTGCAAAAGCTAAAATACTGGCTCCCTTCCATAGTCTGGATGCTTCTTATCTATTCGTTTTCAGCGACTCCATCGCTTCGCGCCTCGGCTATCGCCTGGCAGGATTTTTACATTAGAAAAGCCGCTCACATTGGCGAGTATTTCATTTTGAGTGTTCTCTATTTTTACGCCCTGACCAAGTCCACCAGCTTTTCACGCCCCAAAAGGCTCATTTACACGCTGATTTTAGCCGTGATTTACGCATTTACCGATGAATTTCACCAGACTTTTGTCTTCGATCGGACCGGAAAAATCATCGATGTTTTTATAGACACCCTGGGTATTTTGACCGCGTCCATCGCTCTGTTCTTCTGGAAAAACCAGCCCATAGCAAAATAGCCTCTTTTGGGGTAAAATGACTCTATTAGCCCATATGGGGCTTTTTCTTTTCTATGGCCAAGCTGGATTTCATCGCTGCAAACCCAAAATCGAGCCTGGTTTCTCGGGTTTTTGCCTCAAAAAGCAACCTCATTGCCGTCTGTGCCCACGATGCAACTTACCACGGGGACACGATCGCTCAGCTTCAAAAATTAGCAGTGTCTTTTACCATCGCAGTAACCCGTCCTACTGGACTTATAGTCTTTCATCGGGAAATTTTAGATCATCTTGATCCAAAAAAACTTACTCCAGACAATTTTTTTGCCCAGCTACTTCATACCGCGTCCGAACTAGGTTACGCCAAAGCAGTTCATCACACCGGACTTAAGCGTCATTCGTGGTCTTGGTCTGTCCGCCATTTCCTGCGTCAGATGCATTTGCGTTTTTCTCCCCACAAGTTTTATCTTCTAAGTCCTAGTCTGACTGCCACTATGATGGGGGCCGGCATGGCATATAAGCGTCGCAGATTTACAACTCACACGACTCTCTCGCATCACCAATCCGCAGTTTTTACATTCAGTTCATCCCAAAAAGCTGGCATCTTTGCGGCCTTTGCCGTCGCGTTAGTGGGATTTTACTTCAGCACTCTTTACACAGGCATCGTCATCGTTGGTTTATTGAGCATTATCTATTTTTCGGACGTCTGTTTTAGTTTTTATCTAGTTCTAAAAAGTCTGCATTTTCCGCCGGAACTAGATTTCTCCTCAGAGCAAGTCAAGGCGTTGAGTGACCCGGAATTACCGATTTATACGATTCTCTGTCCTCTCTACAAAGAAGCCAACGTACTACCTCATTTCTTGGATTCTGTAGCCAGCCTAGATTGGCCAAAAGACAAGCTGGATGTCCAGCTGCTTCTAGAGGAGGACGACGCGGAAACCATTGCCGTTGCCCGCTCGCTTGACCTCCCCAAATATATTCATGTTGTCGTAGTTCCTGATTCTCAGCCCAAGACCAAGCCCAAAGCCTGCAATTATGGATTACATCACGCCAAAGGTGAGTTTGTCGTAGTTTACGACGCAGAGGACCGACCTGACCCACTCCAGCTAAAAAAAGCATATTTAGCCTTCAAAGAGAGCTCGGACAAGGTTGCTTGCGTTCAAGCAAAATTAAATTATTACAATCCCCATCAAAATCTGCTTACTCGCTTCTTTACTGCCGAGTATTCACTTTGGTTTGATGTAGTTCTTCCTGGTCTCCAATCTATCTCGACTACCATTCCCCTCGGAGGCACTTCAAACCATTTCCGAACCAAGGTGTTAAAAGATCTTGAGGGTTGGGACGCCTTCAATGTCACCGAGGACTGTGACCTCGGTTCCCGCATTTTCAAAAAGGGCTTTACCACAGCTCTGATCGATTCTGTGACTCTGGAGGAAGCCAACAGTAGCTGGAGAAATTGGCTCCGCCAAAGATCCAGGTGGATCAAGGGTTACTTGCAGACCTATTTGGTTCACACGAGGGATTTTCCCAAGTTTCTTCGGACCCACGGTCTCCATGCCATCATCTTTCAGCTCGTCGTGGGTTTACGTATGTCTTTCATGGTCATCAACCCCTTTTTATGGCTAGCCACTATCGCGTACTTCACTCTCCACAGTCTAGTAGGACCCACCATCGAGTCCTTCTTCCCAGCCGCTGTATTTTACTTGGCGGTTATTTCGTTGGTCTTTGGAAACTTCCTCTATCTGTACTACTACATGATCGGCTGTGCAAAAAGAGGTGCTTGGCCTCTTATCAAATGGGTCTTTCTCATCCCCGTCTATTGGCTGGCCATCAGTCTGGCCGCTTGGAAAGCTATTTATCAGCTTATGGTCAAGCCGCACTTTTGGGAAAAGACAAACCATGGTCTTCATCTAGCTTCGGAAAAAAAGAGCTCAAAACCATCTCATTCTCATATCAAAGCCGGGACGCTGCTTATTCTGGCAAATGGAATAGGTAATATCTTTTATTTCCTCTACAACACATATCTTGGTCGCAGTCTATCGAGCGCCGAGTACGGCATCATCGGCCTTTTTGGCAGCTTTTTGTTCATTGCAAATATTCCCATTAGTACGATAGGAGCCACACTCACCTATCGCATCGGCTACTTGTCAGGAAAAACGGGAGGGCCGGCCAAAGACGTCTGGAAGTATTTCAGAAAAATTGGTCTAGTTTTGTCAGGTGGTTTCACACTGATTTGGCTGATTTCGATTCCATTCCTTTCCCACTACTTCAAAGTTTCAGACCCACTTATTTTCTTGATGTTTACGCCAGTCTGGGGATTGGGTCTTTTAGCAAGTATCGATCGCAGTTTCTTGACGGCCAACATGAGCTTTGCGACTATTTCGACTGCCATCGCTCTTGAGTCGGGTCTAAAGCTGGTGCTCGCTTGCTTTTTTGTCAGTACTGGTATGACTCACCTGGTCTATGCAGCTCTCCCTATTTCCATGATTCCTCCATTTTTGTTTACCTGGTTTGTTTCCCAAAAAAATCCCGACGTCAAAGGCCTTACAGAAGCAGAGGTAAAATACTTCCCCAAAAAGTTTTTTTCAACGTCTGTTTTGTCCAATTTGTCCTCAGTCGCCTTCCTAAGTCTAGACGTTATCATGGTAAAAAATCTTCTCGATCCAGAGTCTGCCGGTCTCTATGCGTTGATCTCCCTAGTGGGAAAGATGGTCTTTTTTGGCGGATCGCTCTTTTCCCAGTTCATTACCCCTCTAGTTAGTCGTAGAGAAGGAGCCGGTATGAGTTCAAAAAACGATTTCTACAAATTGCTTTTAGCCACAACCCTAGTTTCACTTTTATCATTCGTCGCCTTGGTTCTGTTTGGAAAAGACATTCTACCCATCGTATTTGGCAATACTGTTATTCCCGTTTTGACTCTCATTCCAGTTTACAGCCTGGGTATGGGATTTTATGTAATAGCCACCAGTATCATCAACTTTCACCAAGTAAAAAAACAATATTTAGTGCCAGTTGCAAGTTTTCCTTTCTCACTATTTTTAGTCATCGGGATGTCGATCTTTGGTCATACTTTAGCGGGAGCTGTAAATTTTGTCAGTACTTTGGCTCTAGTCCATCTGATCTTGATCGTAGTTCTGCATCTTTTTTACGACCCGATCATATCGATCTTCTACCATATTCGAGATTTCTCAGATCTATTTTCAAACATCAATCTTTTCAAAAAAAATTCCAAGACAGTAAACAAACTAAAGATTCTTATCTTCAACTGGTATGACATAAAACACGTTTGGGCGGGAGGAGCAGAGATTTACATTCATCAGATTGCAAAAAAATGGGCCACCGAAGGACACGATGTCACTATGTTTACTGGCAACGATTGGCAAAATCCAAGGTACGAAGAAGTCGACGGGATCAAAATAGTTCGTCGTGGTGGTCAGTTCACAGTCGCTATTTGGGCATTCATTTATTACATTATCAAATTCAGAGGAAAGTTTGATGTTGTCATCGATATCCCCAAAGGAGTACCATTCTTCACTCCACTTTATGCTGGAGTCCCAGTAGTCTGTCTTATTCATCAGGTACACCAAGAGATGTTTAGAACAGACCTCCAGTTTCCTCTCAAGCAGATATCTCTATTCCTAGAAGGAACCCTACTTCCCATTGTCTACAAAAATACCCCGATTGTGGCCGTCTCAGAGTCTACCAAAGTTGCAGTAGAGAGACTTCACATAGGCAGATCAGGCATCGAGATAGTAAAACCCGGGGTAGATATCCAGCCCACCAAGTCCAAAAAAACATCTCATCCTCAGCTAATATATCTAGGCAGACTTAGACCATACAAATCTGTAGATCTCATTCTTATGGCAGTCTCAAATCTAAAAACAAAGTATTCAGACATCAAACTAATTATTGCAGGAATCGGTGACGATGAAGATCGATTAAAGCAGATTGCAAAAGAGCTCGAGTTGGGGATCAGTGTCTCCTTTGTGGGAAAAGTCACTGAAATGGAAAAGTCCCAAATGTTTAGCGAGAGCTGGATAGCCGTTCAGCCCTCAATAGTCGAAGGCTGGGGAATCACAAATATCGAAGCCAACATATGTGGAACTCCTGTCGTTGCAGCCAACTCCGATGGGCTGCGTGACTCGGTCGTAGACGGAGTCACAGGTCTTCTTTTTCCTGCCGGAGATCTATCAAAGTTAGAGCAACAACTCGAGGCATTGTTGAGCTCAAAAGCTATGCGAGAAGCTATGCAAAAAAAAGCCTTAGTCTGGAGCAAGTCTTTTGGCTGGGCTACAAGTAGTGATCAATTTTTAAAATACATAAAGTCCCATCTCCAAGACAAACACAAGCTTTCAGTTATCCCTAGTTTTTTAAAAGCATGATAGATATCAAAGCCAAAAAACTATTTTTCGTTTCACCACATCTCGACGACGCAGCTTTGTCAGCAGGGGCCTTGATCAGTAGCTTGTCTGGGAAAAAAGACATGACTTTGATAAACGTATTTACCAGTCCTAGTACAGCTATCCCAAGTTTTTCAGTAAAAAAGATGCTCGCTTCGTGTAATGCCAAAGATTCGCAGTCACTGTTCAAGACGCGCAAAATCGAGGACAAAAAAGCTTTTGAAAACACTAAAATTAAAATAATGAATCTTGATTACACAGACGCTCTCTGGCGTCAGAGAGAAAGCCGTCTGTCCAAGTATCTTCCCGAAGCAGGATATGTCTATCCCATTTTCTCTCTTTTTGCAAAAAGTGGAAAAATTTCCAGTCTCGATGAATCAATGATTACGAAGATAAAAAATGATCTGGTGCAAATAGTAGGAGATTCCAAAGAAGCTTTGGTTTTTTGTCCTTTAGGGCTGGGAAATCATGTAGACCATCTCATAGTAAGACGAGTGGTCGAAGAGCTGTTTCACAATGTCATCTTTTGGTCAGACTTCCCATATTGTCAGACTGATTCATTATCATCCCGTCCTAGCTTTACTTTCACAAAAATGCAGGCAGAAAAGTATGAAATGGTAAAAAAATATAAAAGCCAATTATCTTTACTTTTTCCCAACGGGATTCCATCAAATATGACGGAGGCATACTATGAAAAATAAATTGACAGTATCGATAGGCATACCTACTTTCAATGGGGCAGCCAACATTGGCAATCTCCTGTCAGATCTACTCATACTCAACTATGGTCAAGTTGTTCTGGACAGTATTACCGTACATGCCGACGGCTGCACTGATGGTACCCAGGAATTGGTAAAAAAACTCAGTAAAAAGCACTCCATCATAAAGCTAATTGACACAAAAGTCAGAGGCGGTAAGTCCAACGGCGTAAACAATCTATTCAACAGCTTTCACACAGACATAGCGATCATCTTGGATGACGATATTCGAGTTTCAGACCCGGATCTCGTCTGGAATATGTGTAAGCCGATAGCCTCAGGTATCGCAGACCTAGTTTCTTGTCCAATAAGTCCGGTTGTCGAAAAAGGTGTTATCTCAAGAGCTCTTAGAGCAGGTATGAGCCTCAAAGAAAACGCCATTCGAAATCTAAACCATTCTCAGAACATCTATGCATGTCGTGGTCCAGTCCGGGCCCATTCCAAATCTTTATATAAACATCTGAGTCTAAGCTCAAAAGCTCTGGGCGATGACATGTACACCTATCTATACGCAAAAACTCACGGGTTTAAGTTTTTGTATACGACGGACACCCTCGTCTACTTCCAGGTTCCGGTTTCTATCTCAGATCATCGCAAACAGAGTATCAGGTTTATGCAGTCTCAAGAAAAAATAGAAAAAGAGTTTAACAAAGAGTTTGTCAGACATGAATTTTCTGTGCCTCTTCTGTTTAAGCTGCAACAAGTGATCAAGACACTTCCTTCAGAGCACATGTTTCTCCTTGTCTATTTAGCTTTATATTCTTTCAACTGGGTGCAGCACAAATTATTCACAGTTGCAGTCAAAGACGACAAATGGAATCGGATCGTTATCAAAGCGGTTAAAGTGGCTTAAATATATGAAAAAAATTCACGTCATCACTCAATATTTTTATCCAGTCATAGCAGGTATCGAGCTAAATATTTTCGAGACCTATCGAAGGTTAGCAGAGGATGGTTGGGATGTTACCATCCACACTTTCAAGGACACATATCTTAAGAAAGATCATCTGCCAGAATTTGAGCAAATGAATGGGTTGAAAATTCATAGATACACTTCTCACTGGTATGGCTTTATTCCCAAAATTAATTGGACTGAAAGCATGGTCCTTGCCCTGCATAATTTTGATATTTTCCCCCACATGTTACTGTTGCTCAAAAGTCTATATTTGAAAGCAACTGGACAGAAAAAGTTTGTAGTCGTTGTTACTCCCCACGGCGGATACAATCCAGAATGGAGCATATACACAAAGATTCAAGAAATAATCAAAAAGAGCTACACATACACGGTTGGCACCTTTTTGATAAATAGTGTAGCTGATGCTGTCAGGGCCGTGTCGGAATGGGAAAAAGTAGAAATGATAAAAAAAGGCCTTAATCCTCAAAAAGTTTCAGTGATTGCAAACGGCCTAGAGGACGAAGCTTTTAGCAACTCAGATGACAAAGTTACAAAAAAAACCCAAGATCTTGTGAAAAGCTGGGGAAAATACCTGTTCGAAGACGCAAGAATCTACTCAATAAAAAATCAAGAAACAGTTATCAAAGCCTTACCGTTAATACCAGCAGGTATCAAGTTTGTAAATATTGGTATGACCGGAGACCAAAAGTATCAGGATAGTCTGATCTCGCTGGCAAAAAGATTAAATGTCTCGGACAGAGTCATATTTCCCGGAGTGATAAAAGGTGAAGACAAGTACTATATAAATCGACACGCCCTGGCATTTGTACATATGGCCAAGTGGGAGAGCTTCTGCAACGTGGTGCATCAGGCCATTAGCCAAGGTCTGGTATGCATAGTAGCAAACAACACCGCACTTCCATATCTAGTAAAAGACAAAATAAACGGATTTCTAGTAGACACTTTTGATCACATTAAGTTGGCAGAGAAGATAAATTACGTCCTAGACTCCAAAAACGAAAAAGAAATACGTCTAATTAAAAGCTATAATTTAAAGCACGGCCGCAGCAATTCCTGGGCAAACGTGGCCAAAAAGATGAACGATTTATATCTTAAACTCTACCATGGAGCCTAAAAAATCAATCATTCCCAGAGCCCCAGCCTTACATCCCATCCTATCTCTTCCTGGGGTAATTCAGCTCGTGGGCCTGTTTAGATCAATCCAGCGCCCAGTTGTACGCTTTCTCAAGCCCAGGAGCAGATATTCCCTTTATCCAATCAGCGTTTCTTATGGCTTTGACCGCGGCAAGCCTGTGGACAGATATTACATTGAGTCTTTTATGGACAAGTACAAAGCAGATGTTAAGGGCAGATGTCTAGAAATCACGGATAACGCCTACACCATAAAATACGGAGAAGATCGAGTTACTACCAGTGATGTTTTGGATATTAATACTGGCAACAAACAAGCCAATATCTATGGAGACTTACAAAACATTCCCAATATTCCCAGCGACTCTTATGATTGTCTAATTTTGACCCAGACGATTCTTATGATCCCAGACTACGAGGCCGCCATTCGCGAATGTAAGCGTATCCTCAAGCCTGGAGGAGTAATGCTTGTGACCCTCTCCACTCTCAGTCCGGTCTGGAATATCAAATATCATATGTGGCGCTTTACCGGCGCCTCAGCCAACTATATTTTTGGCAAATACTTCAATAAAGACAAATTTACCGTCGAGACCTGGGGAAATGCCCTAACAGGTCAAGCTTTTTGGGTAGGCATGGCAGTCGAAGATCTAAAGCCAAAAGAATTAGAGCACAACGATCCGTTCTTCCCAGTCGTAGTTACTATTCGTGCAGAAAAATAATTATGTTTAATTTTCTTTTCCCAAAGCCATATATTGAAACCAGCACCGATCTTGCTGGAAAAGTTGTGGTGATAACTGGTGGTACCAAAGGGATTGGAGCGGCAACAGCAGAGCTACTTTCAAAAAAAGGCGCCACTGTAATATCTCTGTCTCGGACTTCAGAAACTAAAGTCGACGTTACAAACTATTCATCTTGTGAAAAAGCCATCAAAACGATCTTGGAACAACACGGTCACATTGATGTAGTGATAAATAATGCAGGGGTTTTTTTAAGCAAGTCAATTTCTGATACAACAGCAAAAGAGTTTGAGCAATTGATGGCAGTAAACGTATTTGGAGTTTTTAATGTATCAAAAGCAGTAATCGAACACATGAAGTCTAAAAAACACGGCTTGATCATAAATATAGGATCAAAGATCAGTCACAACACCAATGTCACCCCAAACAAAGTCGCCTACGCGTCCAGCAAATACGCGGTGGAAGGCTTTTCTTTTGCTCTAAACAAAGAACTAAAGCCACACGGTATTCGTGTCACCTGCCTTATGCCAGGAACCGTCGCGACGTTTCTATCCAGGAAAAATGGAGACTACCTATCACCTTATGATGTGGCCCATCTCATAAAAATGGTCATTGAGTCAGAAAACATAGACTTTGAAAGTGTCGTTTTCAAATCAGTAAACCAAAATATATGAAAAGATTTATAAAACCATTTTTATCAACTCTTATGATCATGGTTGTACTCCTCTTGTATGTCTTAACGATCAGGGGAATATCAGGAGCTCCAGTAACTTCCGACATAAAAAACAATTTAGACCAAGCAGCCCGGCCACTCGAATTGTCTCCAGAAAGAGGCAGATACGCCCTCATCATGTCCCTCATGACCAGAGGCAGGTTCGACCTAGATTCAGAGCTAGCAGAAGCAGTTTATCCTGACGTCGGCTGGTACGATGGTCGTTTTTACATCCTCTTTGCTCCCGGAATCTCGCTCATGGCCATCCCACTTTACTTGATTGGCCTGCAGCTAGGCATACCTCAAGTAGCCAGTTTTTTCTTGTCTTCTCTATTTGCGACCCTGTGCGCCGTGGTCATCTACAAGATTTCTCGAAACATTTTTAGCCTACCTAACTGGCTAAGTTTGTTTGCCAGTCTCTCGTATTGTTTTGGATCCATATCTTGGGTTTATGCAGTTTCGTTGTATCAGCATCAAGCTACCACCTTTTTCATTTTGTCCGGTATCTATGCTGTCTGGAAGTATGGCCAAAAGACAAGGCATTCATGGATGTACTCAGCTTATGTTTGGTTGATATACGCGCTTTCAATATCCATAGACACCCCAAACGCTCTATTGTTTGCTCCAGTGATTTTGTACATGGCTTTGACATCCATCTCTTTGACAAATGTTAAGAATCGATGGGAATTAAAGCTTAGACTCACGGCCGCATTTACATCACTAATCTTTGTAGTAGGTATGCTGTTACACGGATATTACAATATGATAAATTTTGGCGGCTGGACGAAGCTCTCCGGAGGGCTCATTGATTACAAGACTATCAAGGAGAGAAACCTACTTTCGACGACTTCTGGCCAGACCGAGATAGAAAAGATAGAAAGTAATATCAACCCAGCCAAGTTTTTCTCAGAGGAAGATTTTCCCTTTGGTCTATACACCCAAACAGTATCGGGCGACAGAGGGCTCATACTTTATTCTCCATTATTTGTGTTGGGCCTTTTGGGAATAATCGGCTATATAAAGCGGCTAACTCTAGTCACGGGAATAATGGTTACAAACGTTTTGGTGGTTTTATTTCTTTATAGCAGCTGGGGTGATCCATGGGGAGGTTGGGCCTATGGTCCCAGATATATGATCTCTGTCATGGGTCTACTTAGTCCATTCTTGGCCAGCTGGATTTACGCATCCAGGGGTCGTATCTCCCTATTTCTAAAAAAGTCTATAGCTCTTGTTCTATTTATATACTCATCCGCAGTGGCTCTATTGGGCGCACTCACGACCAGCACCATCCCACCCAAAATAGAAGCTGACTTTTTGCACATGCAACACAATTTTATTCGCAACATCCCCTTCCTATTGGACAGCAAGGCAAACAGTTATGTTTACAACACCTTTCTGTCTCAGCACATAAATCTGCTTCAGTATTACGTACTCATCGCAGGGTCAGTAATTTTACTCGCCTACTTCATTTTATTTGTGATACCCGCTTTTTCAAAAAATGACTCTTAGACTTTCTTTAAACAAAAAGTCCGTCGACCGAGTAGTTCAACGGTTTGTTTCATTGCCGTTGTTTGAAATAGTAATCGTGCTTTCCATCGTGCTGGCTATTGTTTCCACCTATCTCTCATACCAAAACCACACCATTATTTCTTACGGTGACGCCGAATCTC
>CAYHIN010000017.1:6542-13636 GCA_964356705.1 uncultured Gammaproteobacteria bacterium | reverse complement strand
GCTAAAAGTGTGACTGATATCGAGGAGTTTTATAAACAGGCGATCGAGGATCGAACGGAAGGAATCATGGTTAAGAAACTAGATGGACCTTATAAGCCTGGGAGCCGGGACTTTAATTGGATCAAGTATAAAAAAAGCTATGATAAATCCGCATTGTCTGACACTATAGACGCTGTGGTCATGGGGTATGACGTGGGACAAGGGAAGAGAACTGTTTTTGGAATTGGCGATTTTTTGATCGGAGTATATGACGAAAAAACTCAGACCTACAAAACGATTGCTAAGGTAGGGACGGGCCTCACAGATGAGGAGTGGAGAGAGATAAAAACTAGAATTATGAATTATGAATCTAGAATTATGCCGGAGGAGTATGAAGTGATGAAGGTGATGAACTGCGATGGGTGGTGTAAACCAAAAATCGTGGTGGAGATACTGGCGGATGAAATAACTAAGTCTCCGATGCATAGCTCGGGGCTAGCACTACGATTTCCTAGACTGATTTCTTTTCGAGAAAAGAAGCCTGAAGATGCGACCACCACAGATGAACTCAAAAAGTTATTTGATAAGCAGAGGAAATAACTTTTCCGTTGTGATATATTAAATGTAATGGCAAAAGATGATAACAGCACAAAAGCTGCACTGTGCTATATCCCGGTGGCTGGAGCTGTGCTGTCTGTCGTGTTCTTGGTTTTGGAATCTGATAATAAAGTACTCAAGTGGCACGCGGTGCAGTCGCTACTGTTGACTGTGTGTGTGGCGGCTCTCAACTTTGCATTTATGGTGACTGTATTCTTAGCAATATTGGTCCCAGTTATCAATATCGCGGGATTTGTGATCCAGTTGGTGCTACTTGTTAAGACCTATCAAGGAGAGAAGATGAATTTGCCTTTGGTTTCGGAGTGGACTTCTAAGATTGTGAAATGAAAATAATAGTAGGGCTGGGGAATCCGGGGGCGGAGTATGCCGTGACGCGGCATAATGCGGGCCTTATGTTTGTGAACTATTTTGCCGACCAGCTGCATAGTGAGTATGGATGGAGGAAGCACTACGGGGTAGAAGTATTTAAAACACCGGATTTAGTATTGGTACGAAGTCATGAAGTATTTATGAATGAGTCGGGCAGAATGCTACAGGGATTGCCTGAGGGAGAACTGTGGCTGGTACATGACGATCTGGATATCAAACTAGGTGAGTATAAAATCCAAAAAGGGGTGGGACCGAAGGTGCATGGGGGAGTGAACTCGGTGGAACAAACCCTGGGGGAAAAAGATTTTTGGCGAATAAGAATCGGGATTGAGAACAGAATTATGAATAATGAATCAAGAATTATGGGCGAAGAGTACGTGCTACAAAAATTTTCTCTGGAAGAGAAGCGGATAATAGATGAAGTGATAGTGAAAATCGTCGGGGAAATAGTATGAAATCTCTGCGGCAAGTGCTGGATGAGAAGAAGACACCGGAGAAAAATAAATATATATCTCGGGAATTTCAGGACTATGCGTATGGACTGGCTGAGTCACTAGGCGACAAAGCTCATACCCCGATATATATGCGACTGGCTAAGACCGTGGATAGAGCACTTCTGGAGCAAGTGCGTAGATTTGTGGTGGATAGTAATGCGGCTAACCGCGGAGCGCTGTTTATGTGGAAACTGAAGGAGATTAGGAAAGAGAAAAATAAATAGATTGTATTTTTTGGGGGATGTGGTAGGTTTGGGAGAATGTATGCTAGTGAATTGGCTGGCTCTGTCCATGAAAAAGTAGACGCTCTCAGTCGAGAATTGGGATCTGATTTGAAGACTTTTGAATTGCCTCCCAAGCCGAGCCTGGACTCGCTAAAAGTGGTGGGCCGGGCATTGATGGAGATTGGATTGAGTGGAAAAGTGATTTTGTATGGGGCAAACAGTCGAGGGATGCAACCAGTTGGGGTAATTATGAATGGGGTAAATGGTGAAGTAAGTCCGGCTGTTGGTGTGTATATACCAACGAGCGCTGACAGGAAAATCACTACTGATCCTCAAGATTTGCAGATACGGATAGATCTGGCTATGACTGAAAAAGTTACTACTGCAAGGAAAGCGAGATCATGGGTGCCTTTTAAGGGGGGACTGGTCGTAGCTGATAAGGGAATGAGAGATTATTGGGAGAATAACCGAATGTTTCCGACCGTAATTCATACGTCTCACGAAAGCGAAATGAGCCCGGCTGAACTGGCTGGGTATAAAGCCGAAGGCGAATTATTTATGGGGAGATATGTGAAGGCGATGTATGAGGCGATTGCTTTGTTGGGCATGTATGGGATAACACCTGAAACACTAATGAATCCTAATGAACCTATAGTGCAGGCTGGGGATATGCTGAGTGTGTATGTGAGTGCGTTCACTCTCACTGATCACAGTTCGGTTCGTGAATATGTAGTGGAACGGGATGATTGGCGGTGCGTGCTTCCTCGGATTACTCTGTTGGGGAATGGATGGAAGGAAGGGAATTTTCCCACAATTTCGGACATCCCGACATGCAATAGAAACGTAAAAGGTTATTTTCCTGAAGTGGGAAACGCACTTTATATGGTTGACTATTTAAGAAATGGCCAGTGGGAGGCAAATCACGCTGAACCTCGAGGAGTAGTAATGCCTGCTGGGGTGATGGCTGCCTGGTATGAACTTATCCCTGAGAGTATCTTTGATGATTCTGAATTGTTACTTTTGGCTTTGGGTTCGTTTAATTTGGGAGAGTTGGCAACGAGGGCTGAAGTAAATCTGGTTGAAAGTAAAGAACGACTGCTACGAATGGCTGCAAAAAGTGCACCAAAGGTGGAAAGAGCCACAAATTTTGTAGGACACTTGGGGACAATGTGTCTGGAATGCCACAGGGGTATATATCATCCCGATTTGGCGTATATGTATGAACTAGCTGGGGCAGTAAACGAAATTAATTTACACAGAGAGAATCCTCCGTTGACCACTTTGAGAACTTATCCTGACTGGGTAAATAAGATGACAGACAGGACACTTGCGGGAGATTTTCGTTTTAGGGGAGATTTTGATGTCGCAATGGGATTGTTGCATCAGGCGAGAATGCTAGTCGGTATTGCGAAGCAACCCTACTGGAGAAATGAATTTACCGATGTGTTGCTTCATTTGACTTTGCAAAAAACCCGCCATTATATAGAACAGGAAGTTGAGAAGAGAACCGTAGTTTTGTTGGGAGAGCTAGCTAGGTTGAGACATGAAAGAGGCGGGGGGGTGGAATTGGCTCCCGAGATCGAGGCCGTGGTATTGAAGATCGCCGGACTGAGGCAGGAAGTAAAATCTGGGTTGAGCCCAAAAAGACGGGGCCACGCGAGAGCGGATAGAGTGTTGAAAAGATATGGTTTGGAGCCGGAAGAAGATTTGGGAGAAGAAGTTGAGTAGTTTCTTTTTGAAATGGATTTGACAAAGTAATACTACCTATATTAGTATTACTTTGTGGAAAGTATTACGACGATGACTCAAAAAGGACAGGTAACTATTCCCGTGGGTATGCGGAAAAAAATGGGAGCAAAACCCTATTCGTCCGTGAAACTGGTCTATGAGAAAGGTTATGTAAAGATAAAGCCTGTCCGAGACATACTGGACATGGCGGGCATGTATAAAGCACCCAAAGGAAAAAACGCTCTAAAGGCCAGAGAGTGGATGGAGAAACATTACGAGAGAGTTTGATAATGAAGTATTTCTTGGACACAAACATTTTTTTAAGGAGTGTTGTAGTCGAAGACAAAAAAACATCTGATGAGTGTAAACGGTTGTTTGCAGAGATAAAAAAAAGATCAATATCGGCGGTTACTGCGGGAATTGTGAGTGCCGAGATTGCCTGGGTATTGAGTAAAAGTTACGAATTTCCGAAGGAAGAACTTATCAAAATTCTCGATGGGTTGGCAAATTCGTCTGGACTTGAAATTTGTAATGATTACGACTTAATGAAAGCGGTAGAAATTTACAAGAAATTCAATGTGAAATATATAGATGCAATGATTGCCTCTCTTCCAAAGGTGCGGAGTGGTGAGTGGACCGTGGTGTCATATGACCAAGATTTCAAAAAACTGCCGGTGAAGTGGATGAAACCGGGAGAGGTGGCCTAGGGTTTGTAAATTTCGCCTCTGAAGTTTATTTTCCAGACTACAATTTTTTGATGCTCAGCATCAAGTTTGTAGATGCATCTGATGTCGCCAATTCTAAGACGATAACCGTTTGCTAGTCCTTGCATTTTTGTGACATTGGGATTTGGAGCATGGGGGTTTGTGGCTAAGTGTTCTAGCTTGGATACTATTTTTAGCTGAGTCTTTCGGTCTTGTTTGACTATAAATTTTTCGGACTGTGGAGAATAGAGGACTTGATACATGTGGAAATATTACACCCCTAACTTTTTGAGAAGTTGGTCGTGGGTCGTGAATTTGGATTCGTCTGCATTTTTTTTCATTTCCGCGATTTCGAGGACATCGAGGCGATCCTGGAGCTCGTCTAATAATTTTTCGCGGGCAAAGTAGGCTTCGGGAGACATGGCAACTAGCTCAAGATTGGATCTACTGACAATAGCCACTTCGTCTTCTTGCTTGGCTAAAGCGGCAATGCCTGCTGGATCCTGACGCAAATCGGTGAAGCTCTTGATAGTGTTTATGTTTAACATAGTATTTAACTTAACATTTGAGTGTGTATTTGTCAAGGAGGCGAGGAGAGTAGGATAGATAAGGCGCATAGGACAAATAGGACAAGATAGGTGAGATTGCGTTAGTAGCCTACGGATTTTAGATGGCGATCAAGGGTTTTTACGAAATTTGGTTCAGGATCAGGGTGTTTTGGTAGTGGTCGTGCATATTTGGGGTAATCTCTGGCTTCTGTTACTAACTTGGCATGCCATTTTTGTATTGTGGCTGCCCGCTTGTGCATCCCAGCTATTTTTTTGTCGATCACTGGCTGATGTTCGGCACCCCATTTGGCTACAGATTCGGCAATAATCGCCTTGGCGTCGGGATCTATATCATGGTGACGCTTAGTATGAGTTTCGGCCAGAGTGGCCGCTAGGCAAACTCGAGGCCCAATGGAGGCTGCCAGTCTGGGGGACGGTTCTGGTATGGAAAGATAAACTGAGGTGTTGTTTATGTCCTTGGGACGTAAAGAGTAGATGGTTTCGGTGATGGCAAAACGAGGATCGTAATGATGGAAAGCTGGGTAAAATGGCATGTCCTCTTCATCTGATGTTCTTTCGGCGCTGGTTGCCAATATGTTTAGACCCAACCGGCCTACATAATATGGAGCGAATAGAGTGAGGTATTCGCGAAGAGTTTCTTCTGGTGAATTTTGGGCTGAAGACAAGGGATGGAATTCTACAGCGGTGGATACGTTTCTTTCACGATAATGATGATCGATGTGCTGGACTTGAACAATGGGAGCTATCTCTGGCCATCTGCTGGTATCCTCTGCGTATTGGTAAATATCCCTAGGAGGAAATTGATTGCGATAATCTATGCAGGTTTTGACCTGGGCGAGAGTAATGGCATATATATCTTGGTTTGACCTCGGAGAGACCAATGCTGGATCTAGGTCTGAAGTAAGTTTGTTTTTGTCTACTGCTTGCTCTAGGCCGTAGTCTGTCAAAGTTGGATTAGTGAGATTTGTCAGACTGACAGCACGACAATCTGTTTGATTTAGACCACAAAGGACTTGGGCTAAGACTGTAGCTGTGTCGAATAGGGATCGGAAAGGATAGGCATCGCACTCGTAATAAGCTCTGTATAACCAGCGAGTTGTGTTACTTGTTGGTCTATAGCTAAATGCCTCTAGTCCAGAGTCGATTAGCCTGACACTGTTGCGCGTCGGATAATTTGCTTTTAGATGGTCAATTAGTTCGTTTGACATATGAGCTTGTAGCCTAGGTTTTTTACTGTAAGTAATCTGTATTGTTTTGACTCTATTTTTGCCTTGATTCGGGAAATAGCTTTGTCGATGGCCCAGTCTGAATATTTGTCTGAAACTCGTTTGCCCCAGATGCTAACGGCCACTTGATCACGGGTGACCGTGTTGCCGACATTTTTGATGAATAGATCGAGAATTGATATATCTTGGGCAGTTGGCTCCGATTTGAGCTGAAGTGGGCCGTAAGTGTGAACCTGGGATTGACTGATAGTTATGAATTCTCTGAGTTCTGGGGTGGATAGATGGATTGAGAGATCTGGGGAGAGGGTGAGTTCTGTTGAGACGGTTTTTAGAATTTCTTGAACTTGGGGGGTGTGTAAAAAATTTTCCCCCTGAAAGACAAGAAGATGAAACAAGCCAGCTAAACCTCCGGTGAGTTCCATGCTTTTTGACAGTAATTTTGAGGAAAGTGTTTTGTCACGGTTTTTTGCAGTACGCTTGAGACTGTGGTCGGTCTCGACCTTGCTGAATGATGGCAAGTAAAAAACCGACTCAACTATCGGAGTGGAAGTGTGGCCTGGGTGATAATTGCGAAGTGAAAATGAGTCAAGACTCCAAAGGATTTTGAGATTTGGACATTGCTTAATAAGGAGTACAAACTGGTGCTCGACGTCGGGATGGATATCGATGTTGGCTCTACCAAGAGTGAGACACAGAATGATGGGATGGGGGATTTTGTTAATGGTTGACTGGAGAAGAGTTGCGACCAGATAGTCGTCTTGGGAAACCAGAATGGGATTGGTGAGTAAGCTTTGATCGAGAGCAACGCAAATCTGGGTAGCAAGCTGAGTGAAGTTTTTTGCTGACTTGGTCTCCACCCAGACAAAGGTGTCATTTTCTGGTTTTCCAAGCTCAATCTGAAGCTCGGGCTGGGAATTGATGAAACGAAGGTGGGAGCTGCGGCCACCATATGGGAGCGCAACAACTGTAGAATGACGAGCTTTTTGGAACTGAGAGAAAACGGGGGTAAAACGCTTTAGAAGATTTGATTTGGGAATGGGGTAGAGGTGTGGCTCCATATATTTGGAGCAGGATAGCTATATTATAGGTCATTTATGACACATAAGTCAAAATAGGTCAGATATGGTCATGTTGGGGTCTGATGGGAGTCAAGTGGAAAATATTCCGAGTGACTAGAATGCAC
>CAYHIN010000017.1:3520-6442 GCA_964356705.1 uncultured Gammaproteobacteria bacterium | reverse complement strand
TGGAAATGATGGAAAAAAGTTAGAGCTTGAGTATGTCGCGAGCTGTGCAACACCTGGATCGGATTTTGACAAATAATTGGCGAGTGGTCATACTGGGGGGAGTGAAGAGAAAAATTAATTTGTTTGCCACGGCGCCGATTGCGGTCGTGCTCTTGGTTCGATTATTAATAGTATTTTTGCGATCTGGGTGGGGAGGGTTCACGATTGTGACAGCTTTGCAGAATTTGTGGATCCTTCTGGGCTTTGGAGTGGGCTGGTGGATGTGGAATCTGGAAAGCAATCCCTGGGTCAAGACTAACTGGCCGATTACTAAATACGCTCCGTTTAGAAATGTCTTGGTCGTGACTCTGATCGGAATCTTGGGACTATGGGTGACATCCTCGAGTCCTAGTGTGCTGGCCTCGGGATTGGTGTGGGGGATGGGAGTAAGGGCTTTTTGGGAAATGGTCCGGGCAACTGATCTGACTTCTTGGTTTGCAGTATTTGCCAGAAGTTTTTCCGAAAAAGAGCAAAGATCTTTTGTGTTTGGACTGGCAATAGTTCTTCTTATTCAAGGCTGGTTACTAACTGGGTATTGACAAGCAATTTTGCTAATGGCTAATATGGTACTTGTGAAAAAGATTTTGGGGTTGGTGTTGACGCTGTTTGTAGTTTTTGGTTTTGTGGGAGTGAGTCGAGCCAATGCCTTTATCTGTAAGTGTGCTTGGGAGTTTCCGGTGTGTGGAGTAGACGTTGATCCCAGTGGAAATCCAAGCTGTAGAGATCAAGATAACGACACTGATTGCCCTGAGGGATTGAATACTATTGGAAATTTGGGATGTGACCAAAATGGAGATGGACATGGAAATGCTTGTTATGACGATCCAGCAGCTTGTGGAGGAGGAGATCCTGGGCCGACTGTGACTCCCGTGATAACACCCGATCCTGGAGTCTTGCAGGGTTATGTGCGTGGCAAGTATAGGTTGATGCCGGGGAATACTGTAATAAATGAGGATTACTTTGGGGGGGCGAATTCTGTTCAGGTGTTTCTCGATCAATATAGATACGGCTCTGATTTTGTAATACCGTATGATGTGACCGATCTTGAAGTGAGACCCGGTCAGTCAAGTGACTCGTATAGATTTTCTTCGGTTTATTCGCCGGCTGACTGGTATTTTCCCCAGAGTATAGAAAATTATCTGTTTACGGCTCGGGTGAGAGTGCCTTCGGGATACTCGGTCGGTTATACGATGTGTTACAACAAATCGGACGGTGCGTGTGCGGCCCACAATGTGGCGAATGGAACCAAGGTTCCCAACAGGTCATCACTGGTGAGATTTGGCAGGAGCGAACAACAAGCGATGCAGTCATCAACTCAGGAAAACCCCTATGCTGATATATATTGGCATTTTTGTAAGAATGTGTCTCCTTCTACTTTGTCTGTGGATGAGAGATCCTGTGAGTCTATTAATGATACCAGTACCTTTAGGTGGACCATGGTTCCATCTGCATTGACGTATGCGTTGAGAATTGACGACACAGCGGATGACTGGAGAGGAGATTCTGATAAGAATGGTGCGTGTGACGCCAGAAGAGTGGGAAATGACTATTGTATAGATGGCATCCCACAGAGTTCGGGCTCGTCGGAGATCGTATATCGTCTCACAGAGGGTCTGATACCAGGCCACTACTATAAAGTGTGGCTACATGCTCTGAATCAGTGTAATGACGCAGGCACAGTGTCTACCCAGATAACTGTGGATGTGCCAAGTTGCACATCTCCAACGCCGATACCGGATCCTACTGGCGGTCCTGTGTATTCTTGCCAAAATATGACCGTTTGGAAAAATGGTGTGAAGCTGGTCGAGCCCCTGACTGGTAAGATTTTGTTGAATGATCAGATCGAGTATAAGACTTATGTAACTTCCTCTACCCCAGTAAGAAATATGTACTTTCATGTAAAGATTGCCAACCAGACTGTATTTACCCGACAGGCGTTTGCGTATTGTTCTGGTGCAGGCGATAACGTATATGATTCCAGTTTTTCTGTGTTGCAAAATAGTTATGGTAAGTATAACGTTAAGCTGACTGATGTTGAATTTGGTCCTTGTCATACAAGATAATTTGCTAGCCTATGAAAGACTTTTTGAATACATTAAAAAGAAACGCGGCCGTTGTGGGAGTGATGAGCCTCGGCGTACTCGCAGTCGGATCGGCAGTTCTTTTGAGTAGAACTTCTAGTTTGAATCCAGTTTCTACTGATGCTGCTTTGAATACTTGTGAGGCAAATTATGTGATTGCACGTCCTTCTATTACTCCTTGTTTGGGATCTATCGATGTTAATTTAATCCTGGACAGATCGTCCTCCATGAACACTCTTTACAACGGTGAAACCAAGCTAAAGTGGGAGAAGAAGGCTATGTTGGCTTTTTTGAAATCGGCTCGGGAGAGAGCGTCGACCAATAAAAATCTAAGTGTGTGGGTAGGTGTGACTTCGTATGGAGCTCAGGGTAACATTGCAGATGGAGAAACTCTGAAGTTGGGTAACGCATATCGTTCTAATTTGCACACTCCACGCTTGCTCGATATCGCAAGTGCTACGGGTTATGATTCGCTGGTGGGGGCTGTGAATTCTGTATCGTACAATGCATCAGGCAACGGAACGTGTACAGAATGTGGACTGAGAATCGGAAGAAAACAGCTATTTTCAGGATTTACGAGGCAATCTTTGGTAAAGGCTAATGTGTTGGTTGCGGACGGTTTGTCTAACCGAGTATGGGATGGAACTGGATATTTGGAGAACGGAAACCCACCATACCTAGATGAAAGCCCGTCTAACCCCGCTAATTTGAAGGCCGTGGCTGAGTCCAAGCTGGGTAAGAACGTGGGAATTGATCAATATGTAGTTGGATACGGGACCGGTACTAATATCAATCGTGTGAC
>CAYHIN010000017.1:0-3420 GCA_964356705.1 uncultured Gammaproteobacteria bacterium | reverse complement strand
GCCTCGAGGGCAAATCTGAAGACGCTACTACTGGCTGGAGGTAGATGGGGAGGGCAGCTGATGCTGACGACCACAGTCGAGAACTTTCCCGGATTTCCGGAAGGCGTCGAGGGGCCGGAGCTGATGGGTAAGATGAGAGCTCAAGCGGAAAGATTTGGGGTAAAAGTGATAGAAGAAGATGTGACGGGAGTGGACTACTCGAATAAGACATATAAGTCAGTTAGGACAGATAGGTCGTATAACGGAAAGAGTGTGATAATAGCCACTGGAGCGGAGTCTATATGGCTAGGGGTGCCTAATGAATATAAGCTGATCGGGCGAGGTGTGAGCTCGTGTGCTCCGTGTGATGCGCCATTTTTTAGAGACAAAAAAGTAGTGGTAGTAGGAGGAGGGGATGCGGCGATGGAAGAGGCTCTGGTTCTAACCAAGTTTGCTTCTGAGGTGATAATGGTGCACAGAAGAGACTCTTTTCGAGCAAGTAAGGTGATGCAAGACCGAGTGCTCACAAATCCTAAGATAAAAGTGATGTACAACACTGAGATCGAAGAAATCTTGGGTGATCAAAGAGTAACGGGAGTAAAAATAAAGAATCAAAACAAAGTAATTGATTGCGAAGGAGTGTTTGTGGCTATAGGGCACTCGCCGCTGTCAAAAATATTTGAGGGACAATTGGAACTGGATGAAAAGGGGTATATAAAAAGCCACAGACATGGAATGTTTACTAAACAAGATGATAACGGGGACATGGTAAGACACCCGTATCATTCGATGACCTCTGTAGAAGGGGTGTTTGTAGCAGGAGATGTACACGATTTTCATTACCGACAGGCAATCACTGCTTCTGGATATGGATGTGAAGCGGCTTTGGAGTGTGAGAGGTGGTTGCAAGAGTAGTGAGCTCATGATATTGTAATTAGCACTGTATGGCGACGAGAAGAACGACAAAAAAAGTTGAGCAAGAATATGTGGCCCCACAGCCGGTGATGTATGCCGCCCCGCAAAAGAGTGCGCTGGAGAAAGCAGCGCCAATACTCGCAGTACTGGTCGTCGGAATGGCGTTTGCGATGGGAGTCATGTGGACTAAGATGAGCTCGGGAACTGCAACTGGGGGAACGGCTGCTACTAATAGTAAATATAAGAACCTGACAAAGGCTTTTGAGGACTATGCAAAAGAAATAAAAGTAGACGTAAAGAAAGTCACGGCATGTGTTTCCGGTGGATCCAAAAAAGAGCAGATAAATAAAGATCTGGAAGAGGGAACTGGGTATGGAGTGACGGGTACACCAGGATTTTTCGTAAATGGAAAATTCCTTGGCGGAGCATTCCCAGTAAATCTGTTTAAGGAAATCATCGACAAAGAACTCGCAGGCACTGGAAGTAATGATGCGAAGAAATATTCGGCTGAACTGGCGCAAGCGGCCGAAGGCGGATACTTCAAAGCCGAACCAGTCCAGGTAGCAGTGGGTAATGCCCAGACCAAGGGCTCGGCTGATGCTAAGGTCGTAATCGTAGAGTACTCTGACTTTCAGTGCCCTTACTGCTCTCGGGCTGAACCTACAGTCGAGCAGCTTCTGAAGGATTATGAAGGCAAGATAAGATTTGCCTACAAAGAATATCCTCTAACTCAAATCCATCCTAATGCGATGGCAGCCTCTGAATTTGCGCTGTGTGCTGGAGATCAGGGTAAGTACTGGGAAGCACATGACCTACTGTTTGATAAACAAGCGGAGTGGAGTGGGTTGCCACAGAGTTAGGGGATTTAAGGTCTGAGAAGGTGTCTTGCTGCAGCTTGTGCTATTGGCGTGTTTATCACCAAGTGAACAAGCAGGCCGATGGTTGCTGCTGGAACTAGGCCTTCTTGCAAACTGGGGAGCTCGGGGACGGGCACACCATACACTTGGGCTAAAGTGTGGGCTGTGGCAGCGGCCATAAGAATTCCTCCCTCTATGGTGACAAGACCAAACATAATGGTTGTTTCTACGATCAATTTTTTGAATCTTTCATCCATAGCTCGAAAAAAATAAATTGGCCCTAATTATACTATGGGTTGATGAATAAATAAATAGGACGGATAAGGCACATAGGACCAATAGGACTTATAATATAGAAATGAAATTGGGGGCGAAGGAGCTACGAATTACTAAGCCTACTGAGGAACAGCTGGCGGCTTTGGTCAAAAAACCCATATATCTGATTTTGGATAACGTGCTGGACACGTATAATATCGGGTCGTTGTTTCGGCTCGCTGATGCGATTGGAGCTGTCGAACTGATCCTGTGTGGCAGATCGGAGACGCCGCCATCAAGTCGGATCCATAAAGCGGCAGTGGGGACAGAAACCTGGGTCAAGTGGAGTTATTTTGCTGATGCAAAAAGTGCAATTAGTGAATTAAGAATTAAGAATCATGAATTATGGGTAATAGCTGTGGAGCAGGATGAGAGAGCAATAAAATTGGCTTCTCTCAATACCTCACCCTCTAGTCCCTCTCCTATAATAGGAGAGGGAAGATCAGTGGCTATTGTTGTTGGTCATGAGACGGAGGGAGTGTCCAAAGAAGCGCTGGACATGGCGGATGTGATAGTAGAAATCCCCATGTATGGGGTAAATAAGAGCCTAAATGTGCATGTGTCAGCTAGTATCGTGGCGTACGGGGTGTTGAGAGATACCTGAACTTATGACAGGATTAGCATTGGCCGAAATACGGGAATTTGCTACTTGGATCTATTAATTCACTATTTCTGAAAAGGCCAAAACTCACAGCCTTCTGGGAGTGGGATGGGAGTAATTTGATCGTTTTCATGTGTGAGATGACGTGATAGATTGGGATCTCTGTTATCCAACGGCGCACTCCAACTTTCCGCCAGTTGATCTCCCTTGGGTCCGCGATTACTATCAAAATGATGAATCATGGTTGCAGGTCTACACTCATGTGGGAGTAAGGCTTCTCGGGTACGTGCAGCCATGAATCCTGCGAGGCCAAGTGCCAGTGTGATAGCTACTTTGTGTTTGGTATTCATGTCGTAGCATTGTACCATATCTTATAGTCTTTGTGACCTTCACGAAACACGGCAGACGTAGTATAATGGCGTTTACTTCGGTGTCTGGCTCTTTGACAAGTTATGCCTAAACGAAAATAACTTCTTGTATTTCAAGAAGTGGAATGGAAACGTCTTTTTTTTGAGAATTTGATCCTGGTTCAGGATGAACGCTGGCGGTGTGCCTTAAGCATGCAAGTGGAACGGGTTTTGGTCGCAAGATCAAAACTAGTCGCAGACGGGTGAGTAATACTTAGGAATCTACCATTTGGCGGGGAACAACTTGGCGAAAGCCGGGCTAATACCGCATAACACCGCAAGGTAAAAGACCCTAACCGGTCACCGAATGAGGAGCCTATGGCCTATCAGCTAGTTGGTGGGGTAA
>CAYHIN010000016.1:0-14116 GCA_964356705.1 uncultured Gammaproteobacteria bacterium | reverse complement strand
GGTGGAAGTACTACCTAAACGCCCCACCATCTCTGGTGCATTTTTCCCCACCATTTACAAAAAACTCACTAACTCTTAACATGCGATCAACAACAATCCGAACGGTCCCAGGGGTTATTTTAGCTCCACACAAACAAAAAATACTTGCCGGACGCCCCGAAGAGGCAAATCCAGTCTCACCTCTCAAAGCACATGCAGCTAAATCAGCACACGATATATCGCCCCTACCTATCCTTCTGTCCATACCCAAATTATACCCAAATCTAAGATCAAAGTCCAATTTACAATTTAGCGTGACTGTATAATTACGACAAATGCTTTTGTCCCTTATTCGTCTTTGGCTTGGCCCTCTTCCCAAACAAGAGATATTTCCTGACACAAAGCCTAATCCCTTAAATCACTGGTTCTTTCACCCAATAAAGCGCAGGGTTGCCAAATATTATCTTTGGCTCCTCCAAAATCTCTTTGGGCTCAAAGTGATTGCCATCACCGGATCTGTAGGCAAGACTACTACCAAAGACATGTTAGCCTCTATTCTGGCCTCCCAAGGTCCCACCGTGGCCACCACGGCCAACATTACACCTACTTACAACATTCCCACAACCATTCTTCGTTGCTCTCCCCTGACCAAATATCTCATTTTAGAGATGGGGATTGAATACATCGGTGACATGACTTTTTATACCTGGCTCGCCCACCCCGATATTGCCATTATCACTCCTATCAATCTCACCCACACGCTCTTTCTAAATGATTTAGAGACAGTGACCTCAGAAAAATACAAAATTGCAAAAAATGCCAAACATGTGATCACTTATAAAGATGTCAAACCAGAGACTATCAAACTATCGGACACTCTGATTGGTTCCCATTTTCAAATCAACGCAGCCTTAGCCTTTTCCGCCGCAAAAATCCTAAATGTTCCTCATCCAAATCTAGACAATTTTGTACCTCCAGAGCATCGCATGAATTTGATCAAACTTCCCAGTGGCGGCTATCTCATAGACGACACGTACAATGCCAACCCCCTTGCCACCACAGAGGCACTCAAAGCGCTAATTGAAACCTCCAAAAGGTTAAAGAAAACCCCGGTCTTCGTCTTCGGCCAAATGAATGAATTAGGCCAGTACGAGAAGTCAGCTCACGAAGAAATCGGACTAAAAATTAAATCATTAAACATTAAACATTTATATTGCTTGGGCCCAGCCACCAAACACACTATCAAATCCGCAGGTTTCGGAGAATACTTTGAAACTCAAGAAGAGTTATACCAAGCCGTATACAAAATACTAGATACAAAATACTTGATACTAATCAAAGCCTCCCGCGGCTGGCACTTTGAGGATCTCGTCGAAAAACTTGTTTAAGGGAGTAAGATCCACCACAAACTCGCATTTACCCTCTTCACATCTATATCCTCCAGGACAGTATGGCCCAGCATCAATCTTGCACGCCAGTCCTTCATATTTATTTCCCCAACTCCGTACAATTACAGTTCCCCACACCAAACCAGCGATGATAAGAAGTATTACAAACCAAAAGGCCACTCCATCATTGCGCATCTAATATCTCGACCCTTCTACCATTGATATCTACTGTAGCACCAGCTTGTTTACCCTTCAACAACACACCCAGGGGTGTTGTCACTGAAATGACCTGTACATCGTCAATTTTCTTGCCGCCCATTCCTTCCGGCACTATCACCAGTTTCATCTTCATTCCCCCATTGTTTATCTCAAAATAATTTACTTCACTTTTTTCCAAGCTTTTCATTCCCTGATCCAAGATCCAGATTTGTTCATCCAGAGCGCTTACCAGCTTCTCGTGTTCAGACCTGGTCGTATCAGAATGAGATTCATTAGCAGTCGGCGCACTATCCCGCGTCACCCTCGCATGATCCCGGGCGCGCACTAGTAACTCCCGCTCTTTTTTAAATAGTTCTGTGACTTTACTCTTCCACATAATTTGTGGATTTTACGCCCCCACCTTTACCTGCATCAAGTCCTATCTCAATCGCCCTGGCTGACCCACTGAATATTCGCCTTCTTTTGCAACTTTTGAGTCGGTAAGCGAATCTTGATTAGCTTCTAATTCCAAATCTGCGAATATGACCAGTCCACCTGGCAAATCAATTAGTATATCCCAAGGTCTTTCGTTCACAGATACACTTGTGACCGCAATTTTCCCCAACGCATTTCTAACAGTACTGTTCATATCTTGTAGTATACTACCTTTATCCCGACTTCGTCAAACTAGCCAAAAACTCTTCATTCGTCTTGGTCTTTTTCATCTTGGCGATGAGTAGCTCAGTACGCTCGTCTTCATTCAACAGATCTAACATGCGTCGCAGTTGTAGGATCTTGTCATATCTATCTCCCAATAGCTTCTCTTCACCACGAGTTCCAGATTTCAGCAGTTCAAACGATGGATAGACTCGCCTATCAGCCAACCTGCGATCCAGGTGCAGCTCCATGTTGCCCGTACCCTTAAATTCTTCATAGATCAGGTCATCCATCCGAGATCCCGTGTCAGTCAAACAAGTTCCCAAGATAGTCAGAGATCCACCTTCTTCAAACTTGCGCGCCGCTCCAAAGGCTTTTTTAGCAGGATATATGGCTTCTGCCGAAAATCCGCCCGACAGCATGCGAGACGATCCCGACGAGATCAGGTTATAAGCCCGAGCCAGTCTGGTGATCGAGTCCAGAAGGATAAACACGTCTTTGCCCATTTCCACGAGTCTTTTTGCTCGTTCCAGAGCTAGTTCCGCGATTCTCACCTGTTCCAGAGGTGGCTCGTCAAAGTGAGAGGCTGCTACCTCGCCTCGTAGGTTCCGAGTTACCTCAGTAACCTCCTCAGGTCGCTCTCCTATCAAAACAGCCATTACATGGGCATCAGGGTAGTTCACAGACAGTGCTTCGGCGATCTCTCGCAACAGCCAGGTCTTCCCAGCCTTCGGCTGAGCCACTATTAGCCCTCTTTGACCCTTTCCAATAGGCGAGATCAGGTCAATTATGCGAGTCGACAGCACTTCTGGCTTGGTTTCGAGGATCAGTTGGCTATCAGGAAAAACTGCGGTCATATCATCAAAGCTGGGTCTCGTGGCTGCCTCTTCGGGAGATACTCCGTTTACTTTTTCCACCTTGAGTAGCCCCCAATATCTCTCACTATCTTTGGGTTCGCGCGCTTGTCCACCCACCATGTCTCCGGGTCTCAGGTTAAATCGGCGTACCTGAGAAGAGGAAATATAAACATCCTTAGAAGACGGCACCATCTTGGGTCTCAGGTATCCATGTCCGTCAGGCGTCACATCCAAGTAGCCCTCTACATATTCAGTCGGCAGATCAGCGTCAGGAATCATTCGTTCAAAAGTCTGGGGAGGAGTATTGTAGTTTTGGTTCATCTGAGGGCGAGGGCGATAGTTATTTTGCGGTCTAGATTGGTAGTTCTGGCCTTGGTTCTGGTTTTGTTGTGCAGGGTAGTTGTTTTGTCTAGGCGCCACCCGTCCAATTACCCGTACCACACCCGGTCTCATCACCGATTTCGGTGCAATACCAGCTGTGTTATCAGTCACGGAAGAATCCGTAACCACAGAATCCAAAGGGGTGTCAGACATATATCAAAAATTTGTTTCGAAGGTCATGCTCGGTAACTCCAGAGGGAAGATTGATCTGTGGGGAAGTATAGCACTCCCCAAACCCCTGTCAACTACACTCTTTTAGCCACGACCACCAGTCTCTTCCAGGTCGTCCCGGGTGGATAACAAGTTTGTAAGACCAGCCGTTCCACCAGATTCTGGGACAGAATGTATTTAGTATCAGTGGCCTTCAGGACTTCCCGACCGATGACTTCATACTTCAAGACCTGACCATGATAATTTATTTCTACCTCATCTCCAGATTCAAGTTTGTTGAGTAGATAAAAAACCGCGTTATAGCGAGCAAAATCCACTCTCGAGGCCACCGAGTGGGCAAATAGATACGTAGTCCCCAGTTCTCCCGGATGAGATAGTCCAGAAGCTTCTGCCACTCCCAGTTTTAGAGCTTCCCCGTAAGCTTTGGGGTCAAAAGCGTCCACATCAGAAATCACCTTCGATTCCGCCCCGATCTTGGGGATTTTTATCAAATATTCATCATTCACAATCTCTTTTTGCTCATTAATTTTTTGAATTTGTTTAGGATTTAGGAATTCGGATTTAGAAATTTCATATTTTGCTTCTTCTCTCACCAATGGACCATAGATATATACAATTCCGACGGCTCCCAAAGCAATAAACACTTTTCCCACCATCCGCATCCCCCGTGCCAATATCCGCAAATATTTGAGCAGATTAGAAAAATCCAGCTCACCGGCGAGGTCCCCTTGGTTATACAATATGCCTTGCACGAACTATTAGCCTCCAGCCTACTGCGATCAGTCCTCCGAGCGGCAGCAGGAACACCCATCTGTTATCCCCAGTTTCTGGTGTAGTTTTAGCCGTATCAGTTGCAGTCCCTCCAGCACAAAAACAGGTCGTATCATCCATACAAGCCGGGTTTCGACACACTCCACTATCACACACAAATCCAGCACTACACAGCTTACTAGGTCCACATGTACTTCCACAGACATTCAGTCCTGTTCCAGGTCTTGGTGTCACAGTCGGAGTTACAGCCCCAGTAGGTCTAGGCGTAGCAGAAGGTAACAAGTTAAATGGAAATCTCCGCGGCGTAGGCGAGGGTATTACAGTTGGGGTAGTCGAACCAGCTCTACATTCTCCCGAATACCACACCATGTATCCCAACAGCCGGCAGCTTGTGTCCCAAGATCCCTCTTCCGTTCTACATTTTTTATCAAACACCGAGATTTGCACTGTTCTGCCACAAGCTACATTATCCAAAGACGCGCTATTCGAAAAATTGCTTTCCTGCTCCAGACATTGCTCCCATCTCCCCGGACACGTCCACTTCACCACCCCATTATTATTACTCTCACAGATTCCAGTTGTAGTGTTACATCTAGCCTCACATCTATATGCAGTCGCAACCGTACCTGTTCCACACAGGTTTGTGTACGTCCCACTTCCAAAATTCACAGCCGCCTCGACCCGAGCAGCTCCCAAAAAAATTCCTGCTAACAACCAACAACTTACAACTAATAACTTTCTTATGCTCACTATGGAAAGTGGCCGGCCTGCCCGATCCTGCCACCCTCCATACTAAGCACAAATCTTTCGTTGTGGATAGTGTGGCCAGATTTTAAAATTACATGGAATTTAGAGCCCCGATCTTTCCTTGACAGACCCATTTCACAAATGATATCACTCTTATTCAAGCGAAGATCACCTAATCTGTCCAGGTGGTTTTTCTACAAAAAGGGCATTGCTACTCGTGGTCCTCAATATCCAGCGATGGCGATGCTCTTTTTCTGTGGTTTTCGCTACCTCCCAGCTCCCATCAAAATAACTCCTTGGTTCATTTTATTCATCTGCACCAGTTCTTGCCTTTGCCAGATTGACTTCACCCCCACTCTTCGTCTCAGTGTCCTCTTCGTTCCAAACATATTGAGCAGTTTTCCAAACATTACCCTAAATATATTCTAGTCCCATAGTTAAGTCAATACTCAACTTGTCCACATCCTATAGTCATATATATAGTCTTTTATGTACCTATAGACAGCCCATTGTTGACAACATTAAATACATGATACCTTATACAAAATACACTATACAAACCTGTGCATAACCCGTTTACAACTATCCCAACAGCTTCCGTATCGCAGCACTTACACTTTTTCCCGACTCAGCCGATGCCACTCTGTATCCCAGCTTCTTGGCCTCTTTTACTCTTCTTTCCAAACTCGAGGTCTTGCGCACTTCTCCCAAGAGGCCCACTTCCCCCACGGCTGCAATATCAGGGGGACACGCTTTGTTCAAGAAAGATGACGCAATGGCCAAGCAGATAGCCAGATCCACTCCCCGGTCAGCCAGTTTAATTCCCCCAGTTACGTTTACAAAGATATCCATATCCCCCAGGTGCAGTTCCGCCCGTTTCATAAGAACCGCGACTAGCATTTGCATCCGGGCAAAATCTATTCCTGTGGCAACCCTTCTAGGCACGGGCGAGTTTGAACTCACGACCAATGCCTGGATCTCGATAACCAGCGGCCTCGTCCCCTCGAGAACCACAGACACCACACTCCCCGGCACATCCTTTACTCTCTCAGCCAATAGTTTTGAGGATGGATCTGAGATCCCGATGAGTCCCTGCTCCACCATTTCAAACACGCCTACTTCATCAGTCGGCCCAAATCTATTCTTGACCGCCCGGATTAGTCTCAGTGGTTGTCCTCGCTCTCCCTCAAATGTGACTACCGTGTCTACGAGGTGCTCCAATACTCGTGGTCCCGCTATCGTCCCTTCTTTAGTCACATGTCCTACAAGAAATATTGGTATCCCCAGCTCTTTACCTACGTCAGCGAGTCTATCCGCACTTTCCCTCACCTGTCCTACACTCCCAGCTACACCCGTCAGATCAGAGGTCGTCAGTGTCTGGATCGAGTCCACGACTACCAAAGCGGGTTTGGTATTCCTGATCTTAGCCACTATTTCATCCGCATCAGTGGCTTCTAGTAGATCCAGATCCCCTTTCTTTCCCAATCTTTTGATTCGTAGGGCTACTTGCGACGCACTTTCCTCACCACAGACATAAAGTACTCTGTCATTCTGAGCTAGCAGCGAAGAATCCAGGCCAGATTTTCTGGATCCTTCACTTCGTTCAGGATGACTAAGATTCATCACCACTTGGGTCAGCAGTGTGGATTTTCCTATTCCCGGCTCACCAGCAACTAAGACTACCATCCCAGGCACCATTCCCCCACCAAGTACACTATCCAGTTCACTCTCTCCGGTCTGTAGTCTTTTGTTGTCTGTCGTTTTTATCTCAGACAATTTGAAAGTTTTGGATTTGTTTAGAGTTTGGTGCTTAGAATTTAGAGTTTCGGCAACGGTCTCCACCATACTATTCCATGTCTCACAAGAAGGGCATCTACCCGCCCACTGACTCTGGGCATATCCACACTGCTGACACACAAATTGAGATCTACTCTTCGCCATCCACTACTTATATATCATTTCGCGGGTACTTGTTTCCACAACTCCCAGAGACAGACGTCTCTTGTCCAAGTCAACTGATTCCACAAACACATCTACTTCATCGCCTTCTTTAAAGGCCATGTTGGCTGGCATTTTAGAAGCGTGGATCAAGCCTTCAATACCTTTTTCCAGCTTGACGAGTACTCCATAAGGCACGATCTTGGCCACCACTCCCTTGTGCTTACTATCCACGATATATTTAGCAGCCACGACGGACCATGGGTCAGACGACAGCCGCTTGATAGACAAGGCTAGTTTGCCATTCTCTTCATCAATGCCTATGACCTGGACTTTTACCTTACTGCCTTCTTTTAGGATCTTAGCTACATCCTCGATCTTCTCCCAAGATATTTCCGAGATATGGACGAGTCCCTCTAGTTTGCCTTCAGCTTCTTTAGTCTCTATTTCCACAAATACTCCAAACGGCACCATACCCACGACTACTCCTGGGTAATCAGATCCTATTTTGACCGCGGATAGGGCTTCTTTTCTCTTGGAGATGTCTTCAGCATCAGATACCGCTTTTTCAGACAACACCAGTTTATTTTGATTACGATCCACTTCTATCACTTTGACCTTGAGTATCTTTCCGACGATCGTAGGAGACTTGGTATCTAGATCAGATCCAAATTGGGAAGAAGGAATAAATCCAAATACTCCGTCTACTTCAACCAGTAGTCCTCCCCGAGTCGCTTCTTTTACTTTCGCCACCATCTCCGAGTCATCATTCATAGCCTGTTCAAAAGCTTTCCATTTACTATCCGTGGCGGCTCTGCGCAAAGACAATATCACTTGCCCAGACTCATTTTCTGACATCAACACTAGTCCTGTTACTTCATCCCCGACTTTGAGAGCGCGGAAATAGTCCCGAGCCAAGTCATATTCTTTTTGTGAGACTATGGCATCGGTCTTCGCTCCCAGATCTATATATACAGTTCTACCGGTGACTTCTTTTACTTTTCCGGTAACTGTTTCACCTCGTTTAA
This sequence comes from uncultured Gammaproteobacteria bacterium, assembly GCA_964356705.1. GTDB lineage: Bacteria > Patescibacteriota > Microgenomatia > CAZETR01 > Amesbacteraceae > CAYHIN01. The sequence continues at coordinate 6,001 of CAYHIN010000016.1, read as the reverse complement.
ATCCATGTAGCTTGGTGCCATTAGCAGCCAAAAGCTCCTCCATTGTCGTGGGAACAGATGCCTTTATCTCAGTCTTCTTACTTGGAGTCTTTTTTGTAGTAGCCAATTGTCATTTCCGCCTTTCTTATTAAGATTGTCCTCATTATACAGCCTCAAAAACTCCATGTACAGCTTTAGCTTGTTGCTTGTTCCGATTATGTTTGACTTCCCAACACATCTCAATAGGAGGCACAATACTTTCTCGATTAGGAAAAAACCACTTCAATAACCACCCTGGAGCTTCTGTTTCGTTTTGAACCATTCCCAAAAATTTATAACATCCTTCACAACTAAATTGACAACTGTACGCCCCGGCTGTATCTGGATTTCCATCATTCCAAGCCTCAGCCGTCTCAAATTCTCCTCTACAGCCCTCTGGAAGCTGACTTTTTAAGACTTCTCGAATATCCTCTACCATCAAATCATTTAATCATTAAAAAAATCCCCATCTTGACCACAGATGACACACCAATACGTCCTGTAGTATAATTACTTATGCAAACAGTTTGGAACTATTCCACCAGACACGAGGCCGAGCGCCTCATCCACTGCGCTCATCAGATAGCGACTGGGTTTTTCAAGATCAATGGTTTCATCGTTCTCCCATATCCAGCCATCGCTGAAGACAATATCGTCTCCATCCCCACTCTTCCATATCTGAGTATCCCCAGGTTCTGGCAGCGGGCTTCCCGGATCGACCTCTCCACTCTTCCCATCATTGCTCCCAAAGATTTAGTAGACGAGACCGAGGATCTGATCAAAAAAGCCAATTTACCCCAACCTGATTTCTCAAAGCTCCAAAAGATCTGGGACAAAAACCAAGATACTATCATCAAGACTATTTACCAGGTTATACCTGGCAAAAAGGATTCTATTTCAAAGATCGAGATCTGGCCCACCGCTTTTGGCACCGGTTGTTCGTTCAATCGTCACAAAAAACCAGGCGACTCGATCATCCTCTGGTTACGCGCTGACCAAAATATCGGTTCTATAGTAGAAGCCATCCTCACCTCTCTTACCCGCCAAGACGTTTACGATCAGTTGGGCGGATTGTGGCAAGAGTCCGAGATCATCGTAGACTGGTTACTGACTTTTTCGCCATTGGCCGAGATCATAAAAAAGATCGATCCTGATTGGACCAAGACTTTGACTATCAAGTCCACTCGTACCAAACAGTCGGCAAGTCTCATGCAGAGATCCGACAAATTCCTCCACAGCGTCGGCGCTCCCGCAGTCGGCATCGACGCTATTCGCCAGATTCCGACCTCCTCTTTTTCGTCTCGTGAGCGCGAGCTTCTCGATCTTCTCATCGCCAAGTCTCCAAATTTTGCCACTATGGACGAGATCGGCGATATTCTTTTCAGAAACAACGAGGATGCTTATTCACTATCAGCCATCGCCAAAGCTATGCAGAGACTCAGGGATCACCTCGAGCAAACTGGCATCTCAGGTTCTTACATCCAGACCAAACGCGGCGAAGGCTATCTCCTCATCTCTTGACCTCAAGTTGACATTCCACACTTATCCAAATTTACTTTTTCACCCACAAAAATCACCCTCTCCTCAACGAGCTTTTTCTTCTGCGCTTCTAGTCCTCCAAATGCGTATCCGGGAGCGAGCGACCCATCTTTAAATACTACTCTGTGGCACGGGATCGTCTCCGGGGTTTTATTGGAGTGCAGTGCCCAGCCCACTTTTCTCACATCTTTCATTCCGACTGCCGCTGCCACTTGTCCATACGTCATAACCCTCCCTCTTGGGATCTTTTTTACCACTTCGTATATTTCATCAAACACACTCATACATCCACTCCTACAGCTTCCGAAATATGTTTATATCCATCTTTTTTTAGCAGCGAGCTCAATCCAAAGTTTATGTCAGACACCACCTGTGGTCCCTCAAATATCATGCCAGTAATCATCTGTACTATACTCGCTCCTCGCTTAATTTTTTCATAAGCATCCGAGGCATTAAACACTCCTCCACATCCCACAATCACAAATCTCTTGCCATATTTTTTATAAGCCAGTTCAATTAATTGATTGGATCTTTCAAATGTGGGTTTCCCCGAAAAGTTTCCCACTGAAAACTTTGCTGCTTCTTCCTTATTCAGACTCCTATCAGTTCTATCTTTTTGCAGGTTGCCAAATATTACAGCCTTGTAGCTTTTATATTTAGCAATCAGCGTCAGGATTTGCAGTGTCTCCTTATTGGTTTTATTTATCGGCATCTTTACCCATATTGGTTTACTTAACTTTAATTTATCTACTTCAAAAAACAGCTTATCCAACTTTAGCTCTTTCGCTTTCAACAGATTAGGACAGCTTATGTTTAGTTCATAATAAGAATTACCCACGTCTGCTTTCTCAAACTTTTCAAACGTCTTTACTATATTTCTCTCCTCCCCTTCTGCATCTCCCACAGATATTCCTACCGGGATCTCAAATTTACTTTTTTTCAACCTGTTTATTATTTCCTCACTTCCAGGGTTTTTAAATCCCTTGTTCACCATCAGTGACTTGGATTTTGGCAGTCTCCCCAGTCTTGGTCTGGGATTCCCAGCCCAAGGATCGAGTGTAATCGTCCCCACGCTTTGAAATCCAAAACCCAATGGTGACAAAACTCCTGTTAGTCTCCCTTCATAATCAAATCCCGCAGCCAGTCCCACCGGCAAACCAAACTTTATTCCCATTATCGTCTGACCAAGATCTGTTCCACTGTACCCCATCAAGTATTTACCGATAGATGAGAATCCCGGGATCTTCCCCATAAGTTCTCCACTTTTTACTATACCCACATGTACAGACTCGGGATCTAGTGCAAAAAATATTGGCTTAGCATTATATTTATAAAAGTTTTTTGTCATCCAGATAGTCTGTTTCTTTCTTTCAGTCGCAAAAATAGCAGTTACTGTCACAAACAATATTGCGCTATCTACCGCCGAGATCATGCAGTACAGACAGATTGCCTTGATCACAAACAATTGCAAATATACAAAATAAGCTGAAGCTGCCAGACCTGCCACACTCATCAGTACTGCCAGGTATCTTGCTGGTTTATATTTCATAGCAATCAGCAGCACAATGGTCAAAATTCCATAGTGAATCATCCCAAGCCCCGCCAGAGGTACTCCTGCGACTTCTGCATACTTACTTCGTAGCACTGCTCCACAATCCACAAACGAAAATCCTGTGGTACAAGGTGGTGTCACCTCCTGATAGTGTTCCCAAGTCAGGTACGAAGAGTCAGCCAGTCCGATAGCCGCCAAAATAATCCCAATCACAATCCATTTGTTCACGCCGCAAATTGTACCGCTTCTTGTATGAATTTTACAAATAGCGGATGTGGAGACAACGGTCTCGACTTATATTCAGGGTGAAATTGTGTCCCCACAAAAAATGGATGCACTTTCTTAGGTAGCTCGATTGCTTCCACTAGTTTTCCGTCTGGACTCGTCCCGGATATCACCAAACCCTTCTTCTCCAGTAGTTCTCGGAAGTCATTATTTACTTCATATCTATGTCTGTGTCTCTCTGATACCTGTTGAGTTTTATAACATTCTTCTAGTCTCGTTCCTTTTTTGATCACGCAATCCCATGCTCCGAGTCTTATTGTTCCCCCATATTGGTGAGCAGCCAGATACTCTATTTGCTCCGGCATGATATTTATCACCGGATACTTGGTCTTCGGATCCACTTCAAACGAGTTGGTTCCTGTCAGTTTGCACACGTTTCTCGCATACTCAATGACTGCCATCTGCATCCCAAAGCATAGTCCTAGGTATGGTATCTTTTTCTCCCTGGCATATTTGATCGCTGAGATTTTTCCTTCCACTCCCCGACTTCCCCATCCCTGTGGGATCACCACTCCCTGAAATCCTTTCAGAGCAGTCGCCATATTAGTTTCAGACGTCGCATCTATCCAAGTCATGTTCAGCTTCACATTTAGTTTTGCCGCCGCATGCTTCATGGCCTCGATTACACATATATACGAGTCAGTCAGTACAAAATTTCCGGTAGTAAAATACTTCCCCACCATTGCGATTTTTACTTCCTTTTTTCCTCCTGCAAGTCCTTTTACAAACTTCCTCCAGTTTCTTAGATCAGGTTTTTTGGATATCATGCCAAATCGTTTTAGCAGTTTGTCTGCAAACTTTTGTTGCTCCATATACAGTGGCACTTCATAGATATTCTCCAGATCAGGATTGCTGATAATATCTTCATCGCGCATGTTACAGAACAGAGCAAGTCTCTCCCTTCTCCTTTCGTCTATCGGCTTTTCACTTCTAGTCACCAAAAAATCCGGTTGGATCCCCATCGAGTTTAGTACATGGACAGATTGTTGCGTCGGCTTACTTTTAAGTTCACCCACACTTTTTATGACCGGCAGATATGACACATGGATATGGGCCACATCAGTTGGATTCTTCAGTTTCATGATTCTATTTGCTTCAAAAAAAAGTCCGTTTTGATACTCTCCCACTGTTCCTCCCAGCTCCACGATTACTACTTGGGCGTTGTTCACTTTTCCGGCATTTTGTATTCGTCCTATTATCTCGTCCGTTACATGCGGTATCGCCTCCACATCCTCTCCGTCGTATCCAAACGCCCGCTCCCTATCGATCACTGTTTTATACACTTGTCCCGTGGTCATATAATTTTCGCGTCGCAGCGACTCTCCCAAAAACCTTTCATAGTGCCCGATATCTTGGTCCGTTTCTATCCCATCATCAGTTACAAATACTTCTCCATGCTCTTGTGGTCGTATCGTTCCTGCATCTACATTCAGATACATATCTATTTTTACATTGGTTGTTTTTATCCCCCTGGATTTCAGAAGTAGTCCGATCGAAGCTGCCGTTATCCCCTTTCCCAGGCCAGAAATCACCCCTCCCGATACAAACACGTATTTCGTCTTCTCATTGCCCTTCGGCATTTACAAGTTATAGCAGATAACTCTTATCTCACACAATCTGGTGCAAGTGTAAATCCAGCTGCTTTTGCTTCCATCTCACTACAAAACTTCTTCTCTCCTCGTTCAGGTGTTATTTTCACTCGAGAGTAGCTGTAACAGTCGGGCAAATGGTAATATTTTTTTCCAGTATTTTGATCAATATTCCCCAGTATTGCACACATGTTATCTCTCACACACACTCCAGCAAATATGCCAACTTTTTCTTTTTCTAGTTCTGCCCCGATTTCTTTAAACTCAGTACTTTCAGCCTGCACCCATCCACTTTTAACCATTTCTAAATTAATATTTTTATTTCCTACATAAACTATTCCCAATTTTCTCCCATATCCATCCCGATTATCCCGATCTATTTTAACAATTTTATTTAGCAGCAGACTTTCTAACGCCACCTTTGCTTCAGTGGAGTAACAAGTGTTTAATTCCGGCGCATCCAATCCCAGAAGTCTCACTTTATCTCCAGTTTTTAAAACAAAAGTGTCTCCATCTATTACTCTCACCACCCGCATTTGATCCCAGTCTTTCCACACCCACCACCCATTTGTAATAACCAATACAGAAAACAACGTCCCTACTACCCAATTATTCCAATTCTTTTTCTTATTTACCACTTATTCAAGTGTATCATTTTTGAAAGCACGTAATCCCGGCCATGACATATCTTCACGGATCCGCGTGGATCAGCTATTGTCTGCGCTAATGCGTTTGACGGCTCTGTTCGGAATGGGAAGAGGTAGTTCCACATCGCTCAAATAGCCGGAAATACGTACTTTCAAAAAGAGCTTGTCACCCTTTCGAAAGTAGAGAGAAATTTATTGCAGGAGACTTGTATAGTTACTTCAAAGGATCGATTAGTACTAGTAAGCTAAACACGTTGCCGTGCTTACACTGCTAGCCTCTTATACAGGGTGGTCTTCCCTGGATCACTGGATTTCTTATCTTGGGTAGGGCTTCCCACTTAGATGCTTTCAGCGGTTATCCCATAGATACC
>CAYHIN010000015.1:0-16039 GCA_964356705.1 uncultured Gammaproteobacteria bacterium | reverse complement strand
TTAAATATCCCCGGCTCGCCTCGCCCCCCTTTTGCCATCTCCAGCATTTGCGTCATCAGCTCTTCTTGAGTGATTCCTCGGTCCGGCCACACGACCGAATTATTAGCATTCCATCTCTGGGAGTTTTCTCTTTCAAAATCCCCACTTTTACAATGTCGCATTTCTTCATCTTCCCAATCAAACAGTGAGATCATAGCCGTCCTCCTCATCCCCCCAGACACTGCTGCATTTCCCACTTCACACATGATGTCATGAGCATCAATGGGTCGCAGGAAGCTACCCTGTCTGGATAATATTCTGGCTCGGGCGAAGTCCAACATTTTTCGTAGCGGATCTGGTCCTGACGCCCGCCCACCCTTGATCTTAAGAATTGCTCCCGCAGGCCTGACTTGGGAGTAATCAAATTTTATATCTCCTCCTTCAAACCAAGTAGACAGTCCCAGTCTTACCGCCGCCCCCCACCCTTCAGTACTATCATCGATAGTGTATTTCAGAGGCAAGGATTGCACCTGTCTTTTCACCCTCGGCAGATTTTCCACATATTTTCCTTCTACCGAAAATCCCACCCCACACCCATTCATAGATATCAAAAGGGCTTCCACAAACGAATCGATGCTTTCGACCGGCTGGTATGAACAGTTGTAGATCGCGATATTAGATCTCTTAGCAGCCCGCCCCGCCATAGCCAGCAGTCGCATCGATGGCGCCGCTTCCATCTTTAGTATCGATTTGCGCAGTCTCTCAAATACGTCGCCTGACAAACCATTAGTTTGCGTAGTCAGATCTCGCAAAAAATCGATCGATCGGTCCACTGTCTCCACCCACGTTTCCCGCCGGCCTAGGTCATAGTTAAAGCGTGAATATTTATCAAAAAACTGAAACTTCTGCAGCTGAGTGGGAAAATATTGATCCGCTTGTTCAAAAGCCGTTTTCACAGACGCAGGTACTGGTCTGGCTCCTCGCAATTTGGCTTTTTCTGCCCGGTACAGGATGTATCTTTTAGCAGCTTCAAACTCCCCCGCCGCCTGCAGTACCATCTCCACGATATCCTGCACCTGTTCCACAGTCGGTTCAGTGTATTTTGCCGCCACTATATTGGTGACTCTTTTACCCAGCTCACCATAAGGAGTCTCTGGTTGTTTTTTCAGCTCGATAAAGCATTTTTCAATGGCGCGCTCTATGCGAGCCACGTCAAAATCCACTTCTCTCCCATCACGTTTAAAAATCTTGGTCGGCGCAGTCACGATTACTTTCACAGCATGTCCATTAGTATAGCCATTTTTAGGAGGTCTTCCTCTACTTTTCTTCGTTTTTATTGATTGTAGTTGTATATCGGGCACTAGTTCAGTTTTTCGAATAATTTTTCGATTTCAGTTATGTCATTCAATTCAAAGTAGACGCTGGAAAATCTTATCCAAGCCACTTTGTCTATATTTTTCAGTCTTTTCAGTACCATCCGGCCAATGGCCTTAGATGATATTTCCGAGACTTCTTTGCGTCTCACTTCTCTTTCTACTTCATCGGCTAGATGATGTATGAGATCAATTGACACAGGTCTTTTGTCAAAGGAACGTATAGTTCCTTTGATGATTTTTTCGCGGTCAAATGGTTCTCGACCTCCGTCACGCTTTATGACAAAAATTGTGGGTCCTTCTACTCTTTCAAAAGTAGTGAACCTTTTCTCACATTTTTGACACTCTCTTCTGCGTCGCAAAGACTGACCGTCTTCGGCCACCCTGGACTCCAATACTGATGTGTCTTGGGCAGCGCAAAAAGGACAACGCATACTACATTTAGTGACGAAGACCAGACTAAAACACTAGATAACCAATGTCAACTATATCTAATCAGATCACTTACTCTCAATCAATGCTTGGTCCGCCAGTTTGTGCAGCGCGTCTACTTCGGCAATCGTTTGTTCCAATACTAGTCCCTGCGCCCCTTCAGACTTGGCCTTAAATCCATTTAACAGTTCGATGTGTTTCAGAGTTGCCATAGTCTGCTTGTACAAGATTGACTTCACATCTTTCCCTTCCGATGCCAGCTTGACTGCTGCTTTCACCGAAGACTCCATATACTTTTCAGCCTTAGTAGCCACCGATATCGCCAGATCTACCTTTCCGCCGTCGTGCAGTGCTTGTGCCGCATTTATCCGCTTATCCGCCAAAAACAACTGTTTATCTGCTTTCTTCTCAGGATCCAAAATCACCAAAAGCAGTACCTTATCCCGTACCGCCTTCAGTTTATACAGCGGGCTATCCGGCAGCACTCCTGGATAAGGCAAATAATATTCTACTTTATCGACTTCACCTATCAATCCCGGAGTCTCATGGGGAGATACCACTGAAGGAGAAATAGCCAAGAGTGACACCATGAGTACTAGGCTTCCCAAAAAAACCGCGGCTACACTACCAAAGGCAGCAGCGCGTAGGCTTCCCCAAGTCCGAATAGTCTCTGACTTCTCACCCATAGGGTTTTAATAGTATGCCACATCCAGTCAAGGAACTTCAACTAACCCCGTATATCACAACCAGCAAGAGCTCGATCCATCGCCTCACCTATTTTCCCTATCACTACTCCCGCATCTTCATAAGTCAAAAATTCTGCATGATCAGGAAAAAAGTGAAACACTCGGTTTCGCGCCCGCTTCCAGGTTTCCCAAAGAGTGAGCGGCAAGTCTTCTCCCCCGCAAGCAGCCGTCAGTTTTTCAAACACCCATCCCGATCTGTATCTGCGCGGCAGATTTGGGTTGAGGACTTTGCCGATTCTGAAGTGCTCTCCTTTATACTGAGCCATCCCAATCAGTCCCATATCGAGAAATAGTTTTTTCAGAAATCCTTCATAAGCTTTTGCCATGGGAAACACCACAAAACTATAATCTTTATGTTGTTGGGATTTGGGATTTGTGACTTGGTAATTGCTCAGCAATTCGAAAGATTGCTGAGAAAGGTCTCTCATCGTATCGTCCATGTATCCCCACCAGTTAGAATTTTTATAGTCCATACATTTATTATATGACCTATACGTTCTATTTCCACACCCCAAATAGTCCCCCGATGACCAGTAGTACCGATAGCCCAAGCCAAGCCAGGATAAAGATCACAATTCCTTTTAATATCCAATCCAATACTTTTTCTTCCTGTGGGTCCAGATTTTCTTCGTTGACTACGACATCACTCTGTACCTCTGCAACTTTGTCACTCTGAGCCTTCTTCTTGGCTGCCATGACTACATCATATAATCACCATCTTATGTTTGCAACTCGCTCACTTTCATTGAAGTATTTTGAGTTCATCCTCTGTCTCAAATTACCACATTGCACACTTGACAAACTTAGCTAAGTTAGCTAACATAAGTCCATGCTTCAAGTAAATACTCACCAAGCCAAGTCCCAACTTTCGAGACTTATCGACTTAGCTTTAGCAGGAGAAAAGATCGTTATTGCCAGAGCTGGTAAACCCAAAATTGATCTTGTGCCTCACAAAGCTCCTCTTAAGCCAAGAGTTGCAGGAAAGTTCAAGGGTAAAATCTGGATGTCGGACGATTTCGATGATGAATCTGATGAGATAAATGAAATGTTTTACGGCGGAGCCATTGAACCATGAATTATCTTCTCGATACTCACATTCTCATTTGGTGGTCCGAAAACAGTCCAAAGCTAAACCCCAAATTCAAGTCAGCCATCTCAAACCCCAAAAACAAAATACAAATAAGTATTGCCAGCCTTTGGGAAATGGGTATTAAAATTTCAATTGGGAAGTTCCGGCTAAAAACCGATTTGGAAACACTATCAAAACAGTACGACTTTGAAATTATTCCCATCAAGCTTGAACATATTCTTACCCTATTAAAAATTCCCCACCATCACAAAGACCCCTTTGATCGCATGCTAGTCTCCCAGGCCAAATCAGAGAAATTGACCCTTTTGACATCTGACCCCAAAGTCCAAGCCTATTTCAAAAAATAGCAGGCCAACGTCATGTAACCCAAACCAGCTATAATTGCAATATATGCCCAAAAAAGCCAGAACCTATGAAGCAGCCAAGACCAAAGAGCGTCGCGACGCTCTTTTGTCATCAGTAGTCCCCAAACTGAAAAACAATTGGAAATTACCCAAAGGCAAGTGGAAGATTTTTTGGTCCCTAGGATTTAGTTTTTTTGTTTTTATGCTCATTTATATTTTCTGGGATCTCCCCAACCCTAGGCAGCTCACCACGCATCCAGCCCCCGCTTCGACAAAGTTATTAGACCGAAATGGCAAGCTGATATATGAGATTTTTTCCGTAGGCCGCAGGACTCCCATCAAGTTAGATACTCTCCCGAAGTATGTCTGGCAAGCCACCATAGCCATCGAGGATCGTGATTTTTATTCCCACTCCGGCTTTTCCATTCGAGGCATTAGTCGGGCTCTGTTTAGTACTTTTTTTAGACAAAGGCTTCAGGGCGGCTCCACCATTACCCAACAGTTAGTCAAAAAGGCTTTACTAGTAGACGACCGCACAATCAGAAGAAAAGCCCGAGAGTTAGTCTTGAGTCTGGCAGTTGAAAATCTATATGACAAAGATGAGATCTTGGAGCTCTATCTCAACCAGATTCCTTACGGCGGCACCGCTTATGGCCTGGAAGCAGCTTCCAACGCTTATTTTGGCAAACCCGCGACAGGCCTTACTCTCCCCGAAGCGGCACTTCTAGCTGCCCTTCCCCAAGCTCCTTCATATTATTCTCCTTTTGGTTCCCGTCCGGAGCTAGGTCTCGAGCGCCAAAGATATATCTTAGGCCAAATGCTCGATGCCAAATTTATTTCCCAAGAAGAGCACGACGTAGCCGTGGATACTGAGTTGGTATTTTCCTCTCCTCCAGTTCTCAAAGCTCCTCACTTTTCCTTATGGGTCAAAGACAAACTCATAGAAAAATATGGTATCGAAAAAGTGGAGCAGGATGGTCTCACTGTCATCACCACTCTCGATCTTGAGCTCCAAAACTTTGCCCAAGACACAGTTGCCTCTGAGGTGGCAAAGTTGACTCGCGAAAAAGTCGGCAACGGTGCAGCCCTCATCACAAATCCCAAGACCGGTGAAATCTTGAGTATGGTCGGTTCCAAAAATTACTTCAACGTCGAAGACGATGGCAACGTCAATGTGACTCTAGCCAAGCGTCAACCCGGTTCCGCTATCAAACCCATCACCTACTCGCTTGGTATCGAGCACCACTCACTTACCGCCAGCACCCTTCTGGCGGACAAAGCCACCTGTTTTTCCCAGTCCGGCCAAGAGATTTATTGTCCCCAAAACTACGATGTCCAGTTCCACGGCCCCACCCAAGTCCGCTTCGCTCTTGGCAATTCGTTCAACATTCCGGCCGTCAAAGCCCTCGTCATGGAAGGGTTAGGCAACTTTGTAGCCAGCGCCTCCGCTTTTGGCCTCACGACTTACACCGATCCTACCAAATATGGTCCCAGTATCGCCTTGGGTGGGGGCGAAGTCACCATGCTCGATCTTTCTACAGCTTACGGAGTGCTTGCAAATGCTGGCAAGCGAGTGGATCTCAATCCTATATTAGTAGTCTCAGATCGCAACGACAAAATCCTCGAACAAGTCAAAAGTAGAGAGGTATCTTCTGACAAAGAACCCACTCCATATTCAGAATACAAAATACAAGATACTAGATACGTTATACAAAGTATCTCAGACACCCGCGTTATCTCCCCAGGAGCAGCCTTTATCATCTCCCACATTCTCTACGATTCAGGCGCTCGTGCCGCCACCTTCGGCGTCTCCTCGTTTCTAAATATTTCTGGCCATCCAGAAGTATCAGTCAAGACAGGTACGACGAACAACAAGAGGGACAACTGGACCATAGGCTACACCCCGAGTCTCTTGACTACCGTTTGGGTCGGCAACAATGACAACACGCCTATGTCAAACGTCGCCTCAGGCGTCACCGGGGCTTCTCCTATTTGGAACAAAGTTATGAAAAGAGCCCTCACTGGTATGCCTCAGCATTGGCCATCTCAGCCAGCCGAAGTAGTTGGTACTCTTGTCTGTTCACTCTCAGGTCACAAGGCTCCGGACGGCGCAGACCCCGCCACTTGTTCCCCCAGGTATGAGTATTTCTTAGCCGGCACAATTCCCGCCGTCCAAGGGTCAGTCCGCAAATCCATCCCCGTTCTCAGATCCAGAAATGTCCCTGCCACCGCCAGACAAGTTGTAGATTTTGCATCTGATATTGAATATCAGGATCACTTTGTCATCACCGATCCTTTAGGTATCGATCTCTGCCTAGACTGCGCCGGCGGTTACGGTGATGCCAATACTATTGTTCTGGATCGAAATGGTCGGGCTAAAACATATTAACCCCTTGTCATTCTGAGCTTCAGCGAAGAATCCAGTTTTTCTAGACCCTTCATTCCATTCAGGATGACAATTAACACATCGTTTAGGTATTGTGAAAAGAGAATTGTGCAGAGATAATCCGAATTAGATGAGGTTACACAATTTTCTCAAATCCATTTATCCCCTAGTTGATATACTTCAATTAATCAGATTCCCCCGCATCAAACCTTTAGTCGTTCTCAGTTTAGGATTTATTTGTGTATTAGGATTTAGTATTTATGTTTTTATACTCAAAGGCCTTCCTTCTCCCTCTTCACTGGCTGCTACTCCCATTCCTCAGACCACTCACATCAGAGACCGCAATGGTCAAGAGTTATACAAGATCTATTCCGGGGAAAATCGCACTCCCATAAAATTAGGCGATCTTCCAGATCACGTCAAGCAAGCTGTCATCGCCATAGAGGACAAAGATTTTTACAGTCATAGCGGTTTTTCAGTTCAGGGACTATCTCGAGCTCTTATATCAAATATCAAAAAACAAAGTCTGCAGGGCGGATCTACTATTACCCAGCAATTAGTAAAAATTTCACTTCTTTCTCCAGAGCGCACTTTGATCAGAAAACTCCGCGAACTAGCATTGGCCATCGCCGTCGAGAGCATGTATACCAAAGACGAGATTTTAGAAATGTATCTAAATAGAGTTGGTTTCGGCGGCTCCAGCTATGGGATCGAAGAGGCAGCTAGAACCTACTTTGGAGTTGGAGCCAAAGACCTCACACTTTCCCAGGCCACTCTGCTCGCGGGTCTCCCCGCCTCACCCACCATTTATTCACCGTACGGATCTCATCCCGAGCTTGCCAAATCTCGCCAAAAAGAGGTCTTACGGCGCATGGTCGAAGACGGCTATATCACTTGGGACCAAGCCGAAGCCGCCTCAGGATCAGATCTCACTTTCAAGCCTCCCGCCACAACCATAGCAGCTCCTCACTTTGTCATGTATATAAAAGAGATCCTGACTCGAAAATATGGGCCAGAGTTAGTCGAGCAGGGCGGCCTCGACGTCATCACTTCACTAGATCTGGATCTACAAGAAAAGGCCGAGGATATCGTGGCGGGAGAAGTGGCCAAAGTCAGTTATTTGCACATTACAAACGGAGCAGCTCTAGTCACAAATCCCAAGACCGGAGAGATCTTGGCCATGGTCGGATCAAAAAATTATTTTGACATCGCCTCCGATGGTCAGGTCAATGTCACCAAAGCTCTTCGCCAGCCCGGTTCGTCCATCAAACCCATAAATTACGCCCTCGCTCTTCAAAAAGGTTTCACCCCCTCATCCATCATCGAGGACACCCCGGTGACTTACAAGACTCCCGGTCAGCCAAATTATTCTCCCCAAAATTATGACAATCGCTATCACGGCCGAGTATCTTTACGTACTGCTCTCGCCGCTTCATACAATGTTCCCGCCGTAAAACTGCTTTCGGCAAATGGCATAGAAAACATGATTTCTTTAGCCACCCAGATGGGTATCTCCACCTGGACCGACACCTCTCGTTATGGACTGTCTTTGACTTTGGGTGGCGGCGAAGTCACCATGTTGGACATGGCCACCGTCTACGGCACCTTTGCAAACATGGGGCAAAAAGTTCCCACCCAATCCATTCTCTCAGTCCGCGACTCCCGCGGCAGACTCCTCGAGGAATTCAGGTGCGACAAACAGAGTCTTAGCGCTTTGCGCTTAGCACTTAGCACTGCACCGCAGGTGCATGCCGCCGAAGCTCTTGTCACCGAGATCACCTCTTGCCCGTCTGAAGAAGTCCTAAACCCAGGTATTGCCTACATGATCACTGACATTCTTTCAGACAATGCCGCCCGTGCCCCCACATTCGGCACCAACTCTCAGCTCAATCTGTCTCCCAAAAGAGTCGCAGTCAAAACAGGTACTACCAATAGTCTAAGGGACAATTGGACCATAGGTTACACTTCAAACATAGTCACTCTAGTGTGGGTTGGCAACAATGACAACACTCCCATGAGCTATGTTGCCTCCGGCGTCACTGGGGCATCTCCTATATGGAAAAAGCTGATGCTCGAAGCCATCGCTAGATATCCTTCAGAAGAGTTGGCGGCTCCAGCTGGCCTAAACAAAGTTGCCATCTGTCCTCTCACTGGCGAAAAAGCCTGTGCCAGTTGTGGCGGCAAGTTTGAATATTTTCTCCCCGGCACCGAACCCGAAAAAACTTGTTCCGACGAACAGATAAAAAAAGTCCGCGACCAAATCCTCACCGGAGCCAGCACCCAACTCTCACCCACTCCCTCCCCAAAACCAAAACCTCGCCGTAGATAACTTGTGTCATCCTGAGCCTGCCTGCCGGCAGGCAGGTGTAAGCGAAGGATCCAGTAAACCTGTAAAATATCCTCATGTCATCAAATTTCAAAAACACGCTTACTCTAATTGCTCTCCTCACTGCCCTAGTCACTATCGCCATCGTATTCAAATATTTCAAATACCTACTTCCCTAAAACATAAATTTTATGTCTCATTCCCAAAAATCCTGCAAATTCTCTCTGCTCAATTAGCTTGTATCCTCGCTTGGCAAACACTTTTTTCCAATCCTCATCCGACTTATTCGAATGTGGATGTCCAAAAAACTCAAGGTTTCCTACACTGTCCAACAGGTATGTCCAATATCTTTTTACCCACGACCCATAGATGTCTTCAGCCAATAAAACCTTTTTTGAAACTCTCATTGCTTCTTCCAATAATCCCTCTGGATCAGATGCATGATGCAAAACAAAGACCAGTAACCCTAGTTCGAACTGGTTGTCTTTATATCTCAGATTCCTCCCATCAAATATTTTTGGGATAACAACATCTGTAAGTGACATATTTTTTATGTCCAGAGATTCCACTTTTTTTCCTTCCTCGATTAGCTCTTTGTCCAACAAACACACGCCCGCACCTATGTTAAGAATCAATCGACTTGACTCTATACATTTATCCAAATAAGGCCTCAGCCATTTCAACCTCCAAACATTTAATAATTTTGACAAATCCTTAATCATGATTTAAGAGTTCATTTTGCCACACAATTTTTGTCAATTCAGGCACTAGTTTCTCCGCTTCGGATCTTGGAGCACCTTTTGTCATCACTACCAAAATAAATTCATTGTCCACGATTCCCGAGTCACTCCATACTCCGACATCAGTCCCCACTTTGTGAATCAATTTTGTTCCCTCAGGTATCCCCAAGGTAATCCTATCCTCATAGATACTGTCAGTAAGATACCTCCAGCCAATTTCTTCCACATATATATGTGTCCACAGGAATCCAATGTCATAAGGAGTAGTCAGTAGTTCTTTATAATTACTGTCTTTCATCCCCAAGCCGTCGATTATTTCCTGCATCTTATCCATCCCGATCAATCTGTTTAACATCCTCCAAGCCGTGTTATCAGACTTCATCCCGAGCTCTGTCAGTATTTTTTCCAGTGTCACTTCAGTTCCCGGATCCATAAATTGGAGTGGTCCAGACCCAGTCGCAATATCAGATGATTGGATCACAAATTTTTGGTTCAATTTCCATTCTCCATTCTCAACTTTTCTCAGAGCACCTATCAAAGGCAGCAGTTTAAACATCGACGCCGCTTCAAATTCACTTTCGTAGTTTATCCCATATGTCTCTCCAGTTTTAATTCTATACACATACACTCCATACGTTCCTTCTGCTTCTCTTACTAATCCTTCTATTTCCTTCTCTTTCTCCTTATCTCTCAAATCAGGAGTGGGTGTTACATTGGCAGGCGAGGGGGTTCCAAAGTTTATCTGAGTAGGTTTGATTTGTGTGACAATCGCCCCCGCAGCCACAATCCCCACAATCACCAAAACTATTACAAGCTTCTTCATGCTGTCATCCTGAGTGTAACGAAGGATCCAGTTCAATTTACTTTTACCAGATTGTTTGGCGTCTTTCCACTTAAACCCTCAACTAGGTTTTGTACTGCCAGCTTACCCATTGCCGTCCTAGCCGAGACTGTAGCCGACGCTATATGTGGAGTCAGTATCACATTTTCCATTTGTAGTAATTCAGCATATGGGTTGGGTTCATTTTCAAACACGTCTGCCCCATATCCCCCTATCATTCCTGCTCGCAGCGCCTGGGCTACTTCTTCCTCGTTTACGACTGGTCCTCGTGCTGTATTTACGAGCAATGCTCCTTTTTTAAACAGCGGCAGATTTTTACCATTGATCAGATGTTTAGTTTCAGGCGTCAGTGGCACATGTAGTGTGATCACGTCACACTGAGGCAAAAAGTTCTCCAGTTTTCCCCCTCGTTCAAAGTTTAGGATCTTCATCCCAAATCCCCCCGCGCGACTTTCCACTCTCGAGCCTATTCTGCCTTTGCCGATTATTCCCAATGTTTTTCCAGCCAAGTCAGTCCCCACAAAGATGTCTGGCTCCCAGCCATGATAGGCCGCGTTTCGCATATACTCGCCCGCTTCGTTTAGTCTGCGGGCCAGGGCCAGGATGAGTGTCCAGGAAAACTCAGCCACACTCTCACTCACTTCATCACAAGGAGTATTTGTGACCAGGATATTTTTTGCCGCACACGCCGCCACATCGATGTTGTCATATCCCACGGCATAGTTAGCAATTATTTTCAGTCCCGTCCCTTTTTCGACCACAGCTGCGGTGATCTTATCGGTCAAAAGACAAAGCAAGCCTTGATAGCTCCCGTCCAATTGCTCTAGTTTTCCCAACACGACTTCATGCTTGCCCGACGAAGCCATGGCGAAGTCGGGTCCAGCCTCAACCAAAGGCTTAGATATCTCCTCCCAATACGGAATCTTTCTCGTCACCAATATCTTCACTCATTCAGCATATCAAACCCCAAGCTCAATCAACAGATCTGGGTTTGTACACATTTATTCCCAATTCAAGGAAATCTCTGTCAAAAGTTGCTATGGAACTAGCTTTCTTATCATCCACCAATGCCGTCGAACACGCATCTACGAAAGACAACTTTTTCAGATCTGGGAATTTATTCAATATTCTCATTGCCCTCTCTTCTATTTCACGATTCAAACCTTCTATTATTAAAACCCCTTCTTTTTCTAGTTTTAAAATGTTTTCATAAAACATCGCGGCAGTCGCTTGGTCAACCCTCAACCTCACTTTTCCAACCACTTCAGATATAATCTGTCCTGTTATTACCAAGATTGTTTCACTTTCGGCAAGTGACCTCAGGATTTTTCCAGACTCTTGATGCCAAACATCTTTTATATTTAAGTTAGCCACCCAAACCGAGCTATCCACAAATACCCGGTCAGTCATTTTTATCGTCATAAATCTCATCAATCGTCACACTCATATCAGGCTTTCCTTTTATCGCTCCCCTCATCTGAAATAGTGCGTCATATGATCCTTTTTTTGTGGCCGGCTTTAGCTTTTCTATCACAAGTTGGTTTACCGACATCCGCCTAGAAAAGGCCTCCAAACGCAAAGCTTCGTACACCTCAGTCGGAAAACTCGTCGAGCGTCTAACTGTATTCATGGCTTAAATATAACACATTTACACCTTGGTGTCAATACACCATTGTACTAACCTTACCCACTCGTAGATTTATCGATAAAGTTTGTGCGACCTCGAGTCTCAAATCTCCTCAGCAACGACGGAGCTGGACTTCTCCAACCACTCTTGTATTCCCTTTTCACTCAGAAGTCCAGCTTGAGGCCCAATAAATCCCAATACTGAGGCGCTATTTACTGTCCCCCACCTGAGTGCTTCTGGCAGCAGTTTCCCTTTGATAGTGGCAGAGAGAAATCCCGATCCAAACGCGTCTCCCGCCCCCGTGCGCTCGATAACTGGCGCTGGCACTATCGGCATGTGCCAGTATTTTGTCCCGTCATATGCATAAGTTCCCGCCGGTCCATCCGTGATCACAACTGTCTTCGGTCCCAGATTGTGCAGCCCATTTAGAAGTGCCCGGACATTTCCCACATCCCCCGAGATCAGCATCGCCGCCTCTTCTTTATTCACGAAGAGTATTTCACAAGCCTCGTACACGTACTTCAGTTTTTCGATACCCGCTTTCAGCTGCCGGCTTCCCGGGTTAAACGCTATTTTTATATTCTTCTTAGCAGCCAACTGGACAGCTTGGCTGTAAAAATCCTCATAGGTCTCCCCCGCAGTAGTCAGATACATCCATTCTGCTTCCACATCCAGATCTTCTGGTATCTGGACATTTGTATCTGCATAATAAGACAGTATTGTTCGTTCTTCTTGATAGTTGATGACCACCCCAAATCCAGATTTGCCTGGGATCACCTGTACTCGCGTCGTGTCCACTCCTTCTTTTTTTAGTATCTCCAGAGCTTCTTTATCTCCCCAGCCATCGCCCATTCCTCCCAGCATCGCGGCTTTCAGTCCCAGTCGTGTCACACCCACCGCATTGTTTCCGGTATTTCCTCCCACTGCATAGTTCACAGTCTTTACCGCTATCTTTTCCCCAAACCCGAGTTCTATCATGCATCTTTTTTTATCTATACTGCACCACTCGGTTATCTCCTCCGGCAGTTTCACAAATACATCCATCCGCGCCGGTCCCAGACTCAATACATCAAAACGCATGAGACATTTATATCACAATTAAATACGGATGACCCACCGATATGAAGTGCATTGCGAGCAGAAATTCAAAAGAATTGCGTGCAGGTATGCTAGCAAAGCCGCGCGCAGCGAGACCGCGTCCGCAGTTACCACAGCGGAACCGGGAGTCGAGCACGGTCTTTGCGCATACCGAACGCATAACCATTTATTCTCCTAAATATTTTCCTTCACTCGCCAGACTATTCATCCTCGTCCTATGCAGTATCTTTTCCTGTGCCAGAGCATTGTTTTCATCTCTCCCTCCCCATACTTCCATCGCCGGTCCCTCGATCGCTCTTTCAAATGAAAAGGTCATCTTCCAAGGTCCAGCTCCCAGTTTATTAATAGCGTTTAAATTCTCAGTAGCCTGAATAGGATCCTGTCCCCCAGACAGGAAAGCTATTCCAGGCACTGCGACCGACACTCCCCTCCCCATTACTTCCACTGTTCTTCTGGCGGTATCGTCTGCAGTCAACCCCACGACCATATTTGGCTTAAACACGATCCCTTCTAGTCGGACCTGAGCATCAAACATTTTTTCAAATACTTTTGCGATCACTTCACTCGTTGTCCTTGAATACACATCTACATCCATTCCTTTTTCCCATAGAACTTCTGGCTCCACGACTGGCACCAAACCGTTTTCCTGGCACTTTTTCGCATACAGTGCCAAGTTTTCAATATTAGCTATATTGATCTTGGCACCGGCTTCAAACACCGCTCTCCATTTACAAAAAACTGCCCCTGTTTTTTTATACACAGGCAACCTCATTTGTAAAGTTTCGAGTCCCAAAGTTAGTCCATCTTTTAGTCCTCCATCCACTTTTATTCCCAAGCATATTCCCTGATCCGTCAGAGCTTGCCGGATCTGGTCATTACTAAATGCTTCATCATGCAATATCACACCCGACACATATTCACTCAATCCATTTGTAACGACAGTCATCAATCGGTATCGCAATCTATCGGCAGATTCAGTTACCGTCAGTCCGACAGCGGCAAATCTTTTTCCCAAAGTTTCTGGGCTCGCATCCGCCGCAAATATCCCCTTCCCCGTCTGTACCAACTTCATTGCAACTACGTCCAAATTATCCACACAAAAAGTATATCACCCCTTAGTCCCCTCTTAGATTAAGAGGGGAAACCCGAAGGGAGAGGTGATATTAACTACTCACCCAACAAATAATACAAAGCCAGGATCACAGACAGTACACCTACAGCCATTTGTAGAGTCACTCCCCACAGGTTCCAGGCCAGAAGCGGTGCTATTTGCGTAGGCAACATATGAGCCAGTCCTCCAAGTAGGAGTAGTGCCCAGCCAAAAGTTGCCCATCTCCCTCCACATGTACAGTTACACATTTCACATGCTTTGGAGTTAGATTTTTCAGTTACTTTCTTTGCCAATTTATTTCACCACCTTTCTAGGTCTTTCTCTATAAGCTTTGATAATAAACCACCAAGCCAATATTAGCGCGTTCACCATTACAATAAAACGCACTATCTCTTCCCCAGCCCCTTCTCCAAAAATCCACAAATACAGATAAGACCAAGAGTAAAAAGCGTTCGCCCCCAAATACCATAGCTGTTTATTGGTAACCAGATCCCAGGTGGGTTGAATATAAATAATGCCAAACAGATACACAGTCGCCTCAGCCAGCGCAATCGCATAAAAGAAGTCCCACACAGATTCCGACAGTTTGGTTTTAGTTTTCATTTTTTCCTCTCCATCACTTTCTTGACTGCTTCCTTAATTTTAGAAACACTCATCCCATATTTTTCCAGCAGTTCATTCGGTTCTCCCGATTGTCCAAACGTATTTGGCATTCCGACCATTTCCACAGGCACTGGATAGTTAGCAGAGAGCACTTCACAGACTGCTGATCCCATACCCGCCATAGTCTGATGCTCTTCTACCGTCACGACAGCCCCGGTATCCCGCGCCACTTTCATGATCGTCCCCACATCCATTGGTTTGATCGTGTGATTATTTACGACCGTTACTTTCACTCCTTCATCGTTCAGCTCTTTGGCAGCCATCAATGCCTGGTACACCAGCGGCCCACACGCAACTATCGCACAATCATGTCCATATTCAGCAAATATTTCCGCCTTACCTACTTGAAAACTTGTCTCAGCTGTTGTGATTACCGGTGTCTTCTCCCGGGCAAATCGAAAATAATAAGGACCAGGGATAGCGATACTCGCCAGGGTCGCTTTTTTAGTCTCTATACTGTCACACGGCACAACCACAGTCATATTTGGCAGCACTCGCATGATGGCAATATCTTCCAGAGCTTGGTGCGTCGCTCCATCCGGTCCGACCGACACTCCCGTATGTGCTCCAGCTATTTTCACTGGCAGGTTGGAGTAAGCGATGGACACTCTCACCTGATCCCACGCTCGCCCGGGTGAAAATACTGCGTATGAGGATATAAATGGCAGTTTGCCCGAGGCAGAGAGCCCAGCCGCAATCCCCGTCATATTTTGCTCTGCCACTCCACATTCAAAAAATCGGTCGGGGTATTTCTTCCCAAAGTCTAGTACTCGAGTACTTTCTGCCAAATCTCCCGTCAGCACCACCACTCTGGGATCTTTTTCCCCCAGTTCCATAAGTGCCTCCCCATACCCATTTCTAGTAGGTACCTGTTCCACGTCTTTCTCAAACAATTTTGGATTTAGATTCATGTTTTATTCAATTCAGCTAACGCTTTTTCACCTTCTTCTTTATTCGGTGGTTTACCATGCCATTCAAATTTATTTTCCATAAAACTCACTCCTTTGCCCGGAATTGTATGGGCAATGATGATCGTAGGGTTTTCAAAAATCGCTTTGGCTTTTTCGAAAGCACCAATTATTTCCGAAAAATTATGTCCGTCTATTTCGATAACACTCCAGTTAAAGGCTCTAAATTTATCAGCCAGTGGCTCAAGTGGCATAATATCTTCCGTAAACCCATCTATCTGGATATTGTTGCGGTCAATAATTGCAGTGAGGTTATTAAAACTGTTTTTTCCACCAAACATGATGGCTCCCCATTTTTGCCCCTCTTGCAGTTCC
>CAYHIN010000014.1:16188-19858 GCA_964356705.1 uncultured Gammaproteobacteria bacterium | reverse complement strand
TGGTGACGGTACCAAAGAGTTCGCGTAGGAGGCCTATGGGATGAGTAAAGATATCCCAGCTATTCCAGCGCAGATACCGGCCTACATATACTCCAAAGGCGATTACAGGAAAGTGGAGGGTGATAAGAGGCCAGAGAATAAATTTATTTTTGATGTATTTGCCTAGAGTCTGGTGAATGAGATGGAGGGAGATGTAGCCGAGTAAGATGGCGAGCAATGAGTAGGAAAAAATCAAAAGAAAGTCGTAAGAAATGGGGACGGGGGGGCGGGGAATAAGGTGCTTGAAATCGGTAATAACATAAGGAGCATTGGGATAAAAAATGAGCCAGAGAAAAAAGAAAAAAGGAGTGGCGAGTCTATGATGAATCTTGCTGTGGTCCAGGCGATAGACTAAGAGTGCAAGTACTGCTGGAACCCAGGCTAAAAAGAGATTCCAATTTAAAAAATCGTAATACTCTCTACCCCAAAAAATCGTCCGGAGAAGAATGGCTAAGTAGCCCACTAACCATAAGATGGCGCAGATAGCGAAGAGCTTGAGGACAAACTTTTGCATGGCAGGTATCTCATTATACAAATAATTGCTAGACTTGCATCTTGGGCCTATAGTGATGTATAATCCCGTCATGTTTGGAAAATTGGTGGGGACATTGGTTATGATCATGGGCTTGATGGCGGCTTTGGTCGTCCAGGCTCGGGCTGTAAATGCTGAAAGTGGAAATGCGCCTGTGACTGTGCCTGTGACTGCGCCTGTAACCGTGGGTATTCGCGTGACAGGTCGGGTGCTGTATAAGTATTGGGGACAAGTGAGGCCGGCCGTGGGTGCGTCTGTCGTTGTACGTGATGCCAGGGGAAATCTAGTGACGATCGTAAAAACAAACGCTTTGGGAGCTTATGAAGTGTCAGCCTCCGGACGTGCCTACTTTGTGTTTCGAGTGAATGATAGTTTTGGGACATCATTCATTCCGGCTGAGAAGTGGTTTAAAAATGGAACTCAGCAAAGTAATGTAGATTTTGTGGGTAAAAAGGCTTTGTAAATTTTGATACTATAGAAGGGTGGAGTGGCTGCTGCTTTTTGGACTAGCTTTGGTAATTACACCTGCCGGGTGGACAGAGGTACCCAAGGTGGTTGTGGCTGAGGTTTTGATACTGGGATTGTGGCTTATGAAGATCTGGAGAGGAGGATTTATCAGCTTTGGGAAGATGATCCCCTTTTTAATCTTGATGACTTTTGTGGCTGTGCGAGGGGGAGATTGGGGAGGAAATGGGTTTAGGCTACAAGGAGTGGTACTCACTCTGTTTGGCCTGGCATTGGGGGCCTGGGCGGCTTGCAAGCAAAATCTGAATGTACCCCGTGGAGTGGTGTGGGCAGGCATGGGGATGCTTTTGGCCAGCATGCTGTTTGTAGAGGCAAATGCCGCATCGAGAGCCATCGGGACCTTGGGGGAACCCAATGCTTTGGCTTCTGTATTTGTGTTTTCCTGGCCGTTTGTGGGTGGATACGCTTGGCCGGCTGCGGCTTTGGTGGCTGCACTTTCGAGATCGAGGTCGGCTTTGATTGCGGTTTTGATCCAATCGTTAATGTGGGTTATGGCAAAGATATTTGGGAAAAATCTAGGATGGACCACGATTCTTGCACTATTTGCCTTGATAGGAAGCCTGGGATTGCCATATTTGGACAAGTCTAGAATTTGGGAAAACAGGACCCAGATCTGGGAGACGGCTTTCCAGGCTGGTGTGGCCAAGCCGGTCTTTGGGTGGGGATTTGGACGAGTCGAGGAGGCTATCCATACGACTGCTGTAAGGCTGGACAACACGGTGCAATACCAAAGAGTAGACTCGTCTCACAATATAGTCCTGGACTGGTGGATACAGGGGGGAATATTGGGTTTGGGTTGTTGGTTGTGGGTTGTGAGTAGGGGGGTGTATGGACTAATCAAAAATGATCGAATGATAGAGGTAATAGCCTTGGTGGGCTTGCTCGTGACGATGTGTTTCAATCCCTCATCTGTGGTGGGTGTAGTGCAATTTTGGTGGTTGGTTGGGATGGGGATGGTATGATTTGGCCGTGAAACTTTCGGATTTTGATTACGAGCTCCCCCGGGAGCTCGTTGCGCAGGAGCCGCTTGCCAAGAGAGATCACAGTAGACTGATGATAATAAACCGGGCGGAGGGGAGTATCTCACATGATTATTTTTATAACATTCTAAAGTACTTGGACCCCGCTGACCTGCTGGTGTTTAACCAATCAAAAGTATTTCCGGCGAGACTATCTGGACACAAAGAAACAGGCGGAAAGGTGGGGATTTTGCTTCTGACATTACCCGCAGAAGATGGGACTTGTAAATTTATTGGCAAAAACATAAGGAGGGTAAAACGAGTACTTTTTGGGGGTGGACTGGTGGGAGAAATAGTAGGAGATGGTTTGATAAAGTTCAATACTGATAACCGCACACTATTGCGATTAATAAATAAGATTGGACAAGTTCCGTTGCCACCTTATATCGACCCCTCTCGATCCAAGCTCGGTGCGAAGCAGACCCGAAGCAGATATCAGACTGTGTATGCGCGGGAATTGGGATCGGCGGCGGCTCCTACGGCTGGATTTCATTTTACAAGTGAACTGTTAGAAAAACTTCCCAATAAGACTTTTGTAACTTTGCATGTGGGGTTGGGGACTTTTTTGCCAGTGAAAACAACCAACATTCTTGATCATCATATGCATGCAGAACACTATGAAATTAGTCAAAACTCTAAATCCCAAATTCTAAATTCTAAAAGTATTGTGGCTGTGGGGACGACTAGTGTAAGGACACTGGAGTCTTGGGCTAATACTGGCCAGTCTGAAGGAGAAACAGATATTTTTATTACCCCGGGATATGAGTTTAAAATCGTGGAGAAGATGATTACTAACTTTCATCAACCCAAATCATCTCTTCTCATGCTGGTTTCTGCTTTTGCAGGGCGAGCGCTGATTATGAAGGCGTACGCTGAGGCAGTAAAAGAAAAATATAGATTTTTTAGCTTTGGGGATGCTATGTTGATTGTTTAGTGAATTCACTTACGGTTTTGATCATGAAGCGGAGGTTGTGAATACTGGCTAGGCGATAATAGGTAAGCTCTTTGGACTTGAACAGGTGATGAAGATATGCTCGGGTGAAATGGGTGCAAGTGTAACAATCGCAAGATGGGTCGATGGGGTTTTGGTCCAGGAGATATTGGGCTTTGACGATGTCGATGCGCTCGTTTGGATCAGTATCTGCTGTTACGTAGAGAGCGCCGTTTCGAGCGAGCCTGGTGGGAGCGACACAATCAAACATATCTGCGCCGGCTTTGATGGCCCGAATGAGATCTGAGGGACGCAGGCCTAGGCCCATGGTGTAACGAGGCTTGTCTTTTGGTAAATAATCTTCGATCCAGGACATGACCTCCTCAGTGCCATCCATGTTGTAACCAATGGTTTCTCCGCCGATGGCCACACCTGGCAGATCCTGGTCCACGACAAACTTGGTGGCTTCTAGGCGAAGGTCTTTGTGGGAGCCTCCTTGAATAATTCCAAATAAAGCCTGGATCCTTCGGTGCGCCTCAGGATGACTAGTCCATGTAGATTTGCAGCGAGTGAGCCAGGAGTGAGTTAAGTCTAGGTATTTTTTGGCTTCTGAGTGAGTGGCGG
>CAYHIN010000014.1:0-16088 GCA_964356705.1 uncultured Gammaproteobacteria bacterium | reverse complement strand
GTGAGCCAGGAGTGAGTTAAGTCTAGGTATTTTTTGGCTTCTGAGTGAGTGGCGGCATCGGGAGTGCAGATATCAAAAGCCATGATGATGTCTGCGCCGATATCTATCTGGCTAAGAGTCGCTGACTCGGGAGTGAAAAAATGCGTAGAGCCGTCGAGATGTGATTTGAACTGGAGGCCATCATCAGTCACCTTGGGTTTGAGACTGAAAGCCTGGAAGCCGCCGGAGTCGGTAAGAATGGGATGGCGCCAATTCATAAAGGTGTGGATGCCGCCGAGTTTTTTGATATTTTGAGAACCGGGGCGAAGATAGAGATGATAATTGTTGGCCAAGATTATCTGAGCTCCAAGAGTTTCTAAGTCCTCAGGGAGCAATGACTTTACGGTCCCGGCCGTGCCTACTGGCATGAAGACGGGGGTTTGGATATCGCCATGTGGAGTCCTGAAAACACCTGTGCGGCCCGCCCTTGGTAACTGGCCAGTAACTGAAAATTCGAACATATGCGAATTATATGGCATTGACAGGGATCGAACAGGTGTGATGTACTAGATGGGTGAGGAATTTGCTTTTGCTTACACTGTTTGGACTAGTGTTTGTGGGTCCGGTTTTGGCAATAGATGGCGGGGTTGCCGAGAGAATGAAGACACTACGAGAGAAGAACCAACAGAATGTTCAAAAAATCCGTAATGAAAAGAAATTGGAATTGGTGAAGAAGATTGATGCGAGACTTTGTGAGATCAGGAAAAACAGGACGACCGGGATGACCAACCAGATAGTCATGCTAAACAGACTTTTGGCCAAACTAGAAGCTCGTGAAGGTTTGGATGCGGCTAAGGTGGCTGCCGCCAAGGTCGCGATTGCTGAAGCCAAAACGGCTGTCGAGGCATTGGCAACTGAAGACTGTGGCGTCCAGATAACTACGGCTACTGATTCGGCTGTGGGGCGTGAAGTAAGAGCCTCTATCAAGGTGGTGTCTGAGCAGTGGAAAGCCGCCCAGGAGAAGATCGCTGCCGCCAAGAAAGCTCTGAGAGAGTTAGTTGGAACAGTCAAAACAAATGAGAAAAGCCAATAATGACTTTTTGACTTTGACTGCTGCTGTGGCTGTCATTATTGTGGCCGCGTTTGTCATTATGACGAGTGTGGGTAGCAATTCGCGAGGGACGATTACACCTTCTGATCTGACAGTCTTGGGAGCAGATACTTCGGACTTGGCCACTGAGGCTGAGTTTGAGGAATTGAGTCGGGAAGCCGCCGGGCTGTAAATTGCATCCCTTTTGGGTTAGAATAGGGGGGTTATGCAGTGTGTTTTTTGTGGAATAGTATCTGGTGAGATCCCGAAGTCATTTGTGTATGAGGACGATGATTATGTGGCATTTGATGATATTCAGCCGAAAGCACCAGTGCATGTATTGTTAGTGCCTAAAAAGCATATTAGTGGTCTGGTGGAGGCAACGGGCTTTGATCAGGGAATAGTGGGTAAACTTGTAAAACAACTTGGGATTGCTGACAGTTATAAAATAGTGGTGAATGGGGGACGACTACAAGAAGTGCCCCATTTGCATTACCACATTCTGAAAGGAGAGTGATTTTTTAATTTATGGCAACTATTGTACGTAAAAGACCTGGACAATCAGACGACAAGCTCATCGCTGACTTTCGCAAGAAAGTAATGAACGATGAGGTTGTGATTGAGGCCAAAAAACGTGAGTTTTATCGAAAACCCTCGGTTGTAAAGCAGGAAAAGCTGAAAGAGCGCAAACGCGGAAAACGGAGGGTTTATTAGTGCTTTTTGATCAGATCAAGTCGGATTTGGTGACTGCGATGCGGGCACGGGATGCTCTCGTGACTTTGGTGCTGAGGACGCTCTTGTCTGAGCTGAATTACAAAAAAATTGACGTGCAGCGAGAGCTGAACGACGAGGATGCAGTGGCTGTGCTTCTCAAAGAAGCCAAAAAGAGGCGGGAGGCGATTGATTCGTATACAGCTGGAGGTCGAGGTGAGCAAGCTGTCCAAGAACAAAATGAGCTGGCGATAATCCAGAAATATTTGCCCGCGCAAATGACTGCCGATGATGTCGAAAAAGAGATATTAAGTATAGAGGAAATAAAGGATCAAACTGAATTTGGCCAAGTGATGAGAGTAGTCTCGACGAGATTCAAGGGGCGGGCGGATGGCAAGTTAGTGGCTGACGTAGTCAAGAAATGGTTGGTGTCCAAACAGTAGGGTATGAGGTTCCAGAAGCGGAGATAAAAAAAGCCGTAAGCGACTTGGTGGGTGAGGCAGACGTGGATGTATTTTTTGTGGGTGAAGATGAGATGCGGAAGCTGCATCACAAGTATATGGCGGCCCAAGGTTATGAAGAGGAACTGCATGATGTGTTGTCGTTTCCTACTGAAGACCCAAGGCATTTGGGGGATATCGTGATTTGCTATCCGTACGCTGTTTCTCTGAAGGAGGATCTCGTGGAGCTATGTGTGCATGGAACTAAACACCTGCTGGGTGAGCATCATGACTAAGAAATAGGTTTTGGTTGCTGTGTTGATTCTGTGGCTAATCTGGATAGACGGTCTGCCAGAACGGCCAGATCGTAAGCCTCAACTGTTGACGGAAACAGAGTTGGTGGAAATGCAGTAGCAACATCATAATAAAATTCTGCTACTTCGGTGAGTGCTGCGCGCGCGTTTAATCTAAAGGCTTCAAGTGCTGATTGGTCCGTAGCATTCAACTCCGTCTCCACACGTGCTTTCATGGCTTATAGTGTAGCTCATTTTCGCAGTTTGTCAAATTTCGCCATTTACATAGTTGTAACGGTCGTGACAAAAATGTAAATTGTGGTTATGGTGAGTAGGAAATTGCGTGCGTCGGCGAAAGCAATACTGACAGTACTAGATAAAGAGCTGGATTGGACGTTTATTCCTTCAAAAAGTGAGACTATCAGGAGGCTTAAAAACACGCACCACATCAGTTTTGAAGATGCTTTTTTGGACGCGTATTATTCTGGCGGAGTAAGACAAGTGGTGGAGAAGCTGAGGCGAAATGGGCATGTAAAGATACGGGAGACAAATAAGGGTACAGAAGTAAAGATATCGGATCTGGGTAGATCCGAGACTCTGAAGTACAAACTGGATGATTTGAGACTGATTAAGCATGTGAAATGGGATGGCAAGTGGCGATTGGTGATGTTTGATGTGGAGGAGATGAAAAGGTCCAAGCGAGATGAGCTGAGAAGGTGGTTGCAAAAATTGGGACTGAAGAGAATTCAAATGAGTGTGTGGATATATCCATATCCTCTGGAGTCCGAACTGAAGTTTTTAAGAGAGATAGTGGGAATTGCAGATGGAGTGAAGCTGGCTTTGGTCGAAAAAATAGACAATGAAGAGGATCTAAGGGATATATTTGAGCTTTAGTTACATAGTTGTAACGGTCGTACGGGTAGTGTAAATGGGCTTGGGGATGGGGTATTTATACATGGGTGAATAAGAGTGGTGTTCTGTTGCTTATATTTTTTTAAATCGCTATAACTGGTGTCCATGACCTTATATTTGAAATATCGGCCGCAGAAGATCGTTGATTTGGATCTTTTGGCTGTGCGAACCACGCTGACAGCCGCGCTCGGTGGTAAGCAGATTCCTCATGCGTGGCTGTTTTGTGGAACCCGGGGATTGGGAAAAACTTCGGCGGCGAGAATACTGGCCAAGACCGTGAACTGTAAAAAAGGTAAAGGGGATGCATGTGGTGAATGCGAGATGTGTGTGCAGATCGGGTCTGGGAGTAGTCCGGATGTGGTCGAGATTGATGCGGCGTCAAACAGAGGTATAGATGAGATCCGAGTACTGCGGGACAATGTGGCTCTGGCACCTATGACGGCTACGTACAAGGTCTATATCATAGATGAGGTACACATGCTGACGACTGAGGCGGCCAATGCCCTACTCAAGACTCTGGAAGAGCCGCCAGCACACGTAATATTTGTCTTGTGTACGACAGAACCGGAAAAATTGCCCGAGACGGTCGTGAGTAGATGTAGTGTAGTGAGATTTGGGAAACCCTCTGAAAAAGAAATGGTAGACAAGTTGGAGAAGGTGGCGAAAAACGAAGAATTACGAATTAAGAATGATGAATTAAAAATGATTGCCATTGCTGCGAAAGGTAGCTTTAGGGATGGGATAAAGATATTGGAGCAGGTGATGATGGCGGGTGGAGACGTAAAGACGGTTTTGGGACAAGTAGAGGGACTGGGGCCTGAAGAATTTTTCTCTGATATGAGTGTCGAATTTGTAGGAAGATTGGTCGACCGGGGGGTGGGTATCAGAAGTTTTGTAGAAAGATGTATCGAGTATCTGAGGCAAAAGATGCTTTTGGGTGAAGACGTGATTGGGTTGATTGAAAGGCTGGAAGAAGTGTATGTGCGGACAAAAACGACGGCTGTGGAGCAATTGCCACTCGAAATCTTTGTCATACAAAACTCTAAATCCAAAACTCTAAACTCTAAACCAGAAAAGACTGAACCAGAGAAAGCTGGATCCTTCGTTGCGACTCAGGATGACAAGATCGAAGTGAAGATCGAAGTGAAGACAGAAGGGCCGGTGATCATGCCCAGGAGTGACTACGGATTGGATGATGTGCTGGGGAGATGGGCTGAGGTGATGAAGCTTATTAAGCCAATCAATCACTCTGTCGAGGCTCTATTGCGATCCACGAGACCTGTGGACTTTGATGGAGAGAAACTGACTCTGGAAGTATTTTACAAATTTCATAAGGACAAACTAGAATCTGAGAAGTGCAGACAGATCGTGGAGGGGGCGGTAGCATCAGTCATGCCTGGGCAAAAAATCAGGCTGGAACTGAAGATGGGAGAAAAGATGATCCGCGGGTCGGATGTGTCGGGGGCAAACATAAGCGAGGATATTGTGGCAGCTGCCGCGGAAATATTTAAAGTTGACGCAATTTAGAAAATGAATGCTATATGAAAAGAGATCTACCTTTCGCAGAAGCTCAAGGGTCTTTTCATATATTGCGCTTTGTAGTAAGATAAGCGCACTATGGGTATTGGAGATGCATTTGGAAAATTGGGAGATATGAATAAACTGCGACAGCAGGCGATGGCTATGCAAAAGGCTTTGCAGGCCCAGGTGATCACAGTCGAGGAAAATGGAGTCCTAGTCGAGATCACAGGAGATCAAAAGATCCTAAAGATCGAGATCCAGGGTATGTCCAATCAGGTCCTCAATGACGTAGTCAACAAAGCGATTCGTAAGAGTCAGGAATTGGCCGCAAAAGAGCTAATGAATGTGTCTGGTGGGCAAATGGGTGGGGGAAATTAGGGAGATTTTCTAAATCCGCGCTGTTGTGCTTTGGGCTTGTCTTTTTCGTCAGCAATACTGTTTGTGTAAGTTTTCTCTGACTGTCTTTTGGCTTCCTCTTCCTGGACACAGATCCGTGGAGGACAAGCACTACACTCGGCTTTAAAAACAGGGCAAAAAAATTTTTCGGTATTTGTCATACCCAAGATTTTACTACAGGGCGTGGGAAAGTCAAGACGAAACCTCTACAATGAGTGCCTATGCGTGTGGCGAAAGCAGTAGCAAATCTGATCGAGTGCTTTGAGCGGTTGCCGGGCATTGGGCCCAAGACTGCCGCGCGTCTGACCTACTACCTTTTACACGTACCCGAGGGACAGATCAGGCGATTTTCGGACTCCCTCTCGGCTTTGAAGACTGATGTGGTGGAGTGCTCGGTGTGCCACAATATTGCCGAGACTGATCCTTGCGACATTTGTCCTGATCCTGCTCGGGACCAAAGCGTGATCTGTGTAGTAGAGCAACCTCTAGATGTGTTGGCTTTTGAGCGTGGGGGAGGCTACAAGGGGTTGTATCACGTGCTGCATGGAACGATAGACCCGCTGCATAATATTGGGCCAGATGAAATAAAGATAGCTGAGTTGGTGAGCCGCCTTCGCTCCGGCTCCGGCGAGCCGAAGGAAATAATTTTGGCTTTGAATCCGAATATGGAGGGAGAGGCTACGGCTATGTATATAAAGAATCAGATTGGGAAGGCTGAAAGTGGGGTTAAGATTACGAGACTTGGTCAGGGATTACCCATGGGCGCGGACATAGAATATGCCGACGAGGGGACGCTTTTGCGGGCTCTGGAAGGCAGAAGAGAGCTGTAGTTGGGTTATAATAGCCCCATGGTGAGGCCAGTTGCGCTACGAACGGGGGACACGGTCGGGGTAATCGCGCCCTCCGACGCTGTAGAGAAAAAGAGCCTGGAGAAGAGTGCAGAAATAGTCCGTAGATGGGGACTAAAGCTTAAGTTTGGAAAACATATTTACTCAAAGGTGGGAGACTTCTCTGCAGGAACTGCCGATGAGCGGATCGAAGATCTCAAGACCATGATCAATGCCCCTGACGTGAAGATGATCTGGTGTGCCTCGGGTGGGTATGCGGCGACTGAGATACTGCCAGCCTTGAACCGGGAGACCATAGATCAGCTAAGAAAGACGCCAAAATTATTTCTTGGTTACTCAGACGTGTGTCTGATACTAAATGCTCTGACTAGCTTTAAGTTTGTGTCCCTTATGGGACCTACGCTTTGGGGGTTGCCTGAATGGGACAAATATTCTCAAGAAATGCTGCGAAAGATAATATTCGGAGAAATGGTCTCTGGGATAAACGAGGATGCCAAGTGGAGGGCGGAAATAAATGGCGAGGTCGAAGGTCAGATAGTGGCGTCAAATCTGGAGACGCTCATATTTTCTTTTGGCACCAGATTTGATCCTTTTATGTATGGCAATGGACCTATCATCCTAGTCTTGGAAGAGCTGGATATCGACAAAAGCACCTTGCAAAGACAGATCGATATCGTGCTGTCTCATAAGAGAGCTAAGAGACTAGCTGGAGTGGTGATAGGGAGAATGACAAATATTCGGGAAGTAGGCTATCCCAAATGGGGAAAGAAAGTGACTGTACAAGGACTCATCACAGCTCGGGTCAAAAAGTTGGGGATACCCTTGGCCTTTTGCCAGGATTTTGGACATGCTGAGTGGGACTATGGCCCATTTGCTGGTATCAAGCATCTGTTTTCTAATCGCAGGTTCTTGTCCGTTCCGAATGGCGTAAAAGCCCGATTGACTGTGGGTGAAAAAGATTCGAAATTGGAATATCTGGAAACTATCTGTGAAACAAAGAGCGAAGATGTAAAATCTGCCACTAATGAGTCTACACGAGAGACCCCCGAAGCGAATTGAGAAAGTAGGTATTGGTGGGGTGATCCAAACAGCTGCCGTATCAGATTCTATCGACCCGAGGGAATTGCAAGAGGGAATCGAGATTGTTGAGAGCTGGGCAGCACATATTAGAAAGGGTGTCTGGATATATGAAAAGGACCATGACTTTGGGGCAGGAAAACCCAAATTGAGATACAACGAGTTGCTGTGGATGTTATCAAAACCGTGGGCTTGGGCGGCAGGTGGTGGATATGCCGCATCTGATCTGGTGCTACCGTTTGAAACAAAGGGTAAAAAGGTCATGGAGTTATGGAGAGAGACACGAACAATTATGGCTGGATATAGCGATATTACGGGACTTGCAGCTATGGCGTTTTTTGTTGGTCTTCCCTTTTTCATGGCCTCTAATTTAGGAAGCTTGAGCGAATGGGACAAACACACGCAGAAAATGATGAAAGAAGTATGGATGGGCAGGGGTGCTGTGGATATACCACCTGAGGCGAGATGGAAGGCGGAAAATTTTGGTCGAGTAACGGGAAAACTTTTTTCGGGGAATCTGAGTGTGGTGTCTGAGGCTTTGGCTTCAAATTATGACTGGATGAATGCGCCGTGGTTGAATGGAGAAAAGATAGTTTTGGGCCTTGAAGAGCTCCAAATGACGGAAGTCGATGCAATGAGAAAGTATAGTAATCTCTTTGGACACCCCAGAGGTCCTGAAAGAATTGGAGGAGTGATAATCGGGAGAAGATCCGAACTGAATACTCGAGATTATCCACAATATAGTAAGGCCAACCCCTTAGAAGAAAGAATCGTTGAGTTTATGAAGAGTAATTACCCCAGGATTCCATTAGCTTTTTTTGGAGATATGGGGCACGCAACTTGGGGATGGGGTAAGCTTTGGCGACTCAAGAGAATGAGAGCTGAGAGTAAAACATTTTACCCATTTACAAACGGGATGGATGTGATGTTTGAAGTGAGTTCTGAAAATGGATGTAGTTTAAAATATAATGAAACTCCATGGCGGTAAGACAAATAATCCAAAATCCATATGAGACCATTGAGGGGATTGCCAAGGCTGCGGCAAAACCGGTCAAGAAAGCGGTGTCAGATACTGTGAAAGCGGCGGTGTCTGATGTGAAGGGAGATCTGGGGATAGAAACCCAAACGACCTCCTCAGGACAGGCGAATCAACAAGCAAAGTCCGATCATCAGACGACGAAAGCCCAAGAAGACCAGAAATCTGAAAAATTGTTGTCTGAGACGAGAAATAAACTAGAGGAACTGAATGCCAAGATAAAGAGAGCGCGGGAGGAAAGGGAGAGAAAAACAACAATCCTTCGACAAGCTCAGGATAAGGAAGCGCAAAAGAAAAAATATGAGGAGCAAAAGAAGGATAATGACCCGATCTGGAAAAAGATGCTCAAGGGCAAACAAGGGTCCCGGGAATCAAACATGCGTGGGGGTGGCTAGGAGTGCTACAATATATTTATGTCTAAAGATAAAAACAAATCTAATCAGCCAGTTAAGCTGCCAGATCCCTCATCGGGCGCACCCGTGGGTGGAAAGCCAGATTTTTTCCGGGGACAGGGTGGAGGGTTTAATAAAGGACTTAAATTGAACTCTAGAAGCTTTATTGGTATGCGGCGTGGGAGTAGGTAGATGAAACTGTACAATTCGGCCTCACGGCAAGTGGAAGAATTTGTGCCGGTAAAAAAAGGCAAAGTGGGAATGTATACGTGTGGACCGACGGTGTATGACTACGATCACATTGGGCATGGGCGCAAATATACTTACGACGACTTGCTCAGGAGAATATTTTTGTATCAAGGGTACGAAGTGAATCATGTGCAAAATATCACTGATGTGGGACATCTGGTGTCCGACGGTGACGAGGGAGAGGATAAACTGGAGAAGGGGTCTAGAAAAGCCGGGAAGACGGCTTTCGAAGTAGCGGACTTTTTTACCGAGGCGCACTTTGTGTCCATGGACAAACTAAATATACTGCGACCCACGACTTCGAGCCGGGCGACGCAACATATCACAGAACAGATAGAACTCGTGTCCAAACTCGTAGAAAAAGGGTTTGGGTATGATACGCCGGAGGCGGTGTATTTTGACGTTACGAGATTTTCTAGATACGCAAGTCTATTTGGTAGACAAGCATTGGAAGACAAACAGACGGCGGTGCGGGAAGAGGTACACACAGGAGAGCACAAGAGAAATCCGGCGGATTTTGCATTGTGGTTTAAGCGGGTGGGCCGGTTTTCCGATCATCAGATGCATTGGGACAGTCCATTTGGGGACGGATTTCCCGGATGGCACATCGAGTGTTCAGCCATGGCCATGAGATATCTGGGTGAGTCATTTGATATCCACACAGGTGGAGAGGACAACCTGCCAGTGCATCATGTAAATGAGATTGCCCAGTCGGAAGCTGCGACCGGCAAGCCATTTGCAAAATATTGGCTGCACTACGCATTTCTGACTGTAGATGGGGCCAAGATGAGTAAGTCGTTAGATAATTTCTACCGGGTAGAAGATGTAGAGGAAAAAGGCTATAACCCACTGGCTCTGCGGTACCTGTATCTGACAGCGCATTACCGAAGTCCTCTGAACTTTACCTGGTCTAGTCTGTCTTCTGCGCAAACTGCATATGACAAATTGGTGGAGTTTGTGAAGATTCATAAGAATAAGGGTGAAGAGAGAACGGGGTTGTCTAAAGAAAAACTGAAGAAGATAGATCAGTATCGAGATAGGTTTTTGGCGGCCCTGGGAGATGACCTGGCGGCGCCCGCGGCCCTGGCTGTCATGTGGGAGATGCTCAAGAGCAATATCCCTGATTTTGACAAGTTAGAACTACTTTTGGAGTGGGATCAGATATTGGGATTGGATTTGGCAAATATTGGGGTAGAAGTAGTTCCGGAAGAGATCCATAAAATGGGCGTGGACCGAGAGGTGCTGCGCCGGGATGGCAAATTTGTGGAAGCAGACAATCTGCGGATGGAACTGGAGAAGCTGGGCTGGGCAGTACTTGATACTTCAACTGGGACGAGGTACAAAAAACTAAAAGGTATTTAGTATTAAGTATCATGTATCATGTATTTGGGGAGACCTTCTTATGAAGAAAATGCTATTTGGTCTTTTGGTGTTTGATCTGGTGTTGGTGAATGTGGGAGTGGGATATTTGATTCATAAACTCGAAATTCTAAACTCTAAATCCCAAATAAATTCAAATACCCAAACCATAAATACTAAAACTGAATATGTGGATCAATGTGGGGAGGAGTGCAAAGAGTATATAGACGTCCGGATTGCAGGTATCACGCCGGTGCCTACGCAAAAGGTCATTTCTGGGACGACTGTGATTGCTCCTACTCGAGCAAAGGTGAGGTCGACGAGCTACACAACTATTTCTAGCAACGGGTACAGTACGAGTAATGACTGGCAGGGCCTGGATAGTACGGGGTTTTATTTTGATACCCGGGATTACCCGGGACTGGTAGAAGTATATTTTGAAGCCAATATGAAACTATTTAATGGCAATGGAATCGCGTATGTGAGACTGTATGACAGTACACATGGAGTGGGTGTACAGGGGAGTGAAGTGCAGACGAGTAGTCAGGCTGATACATTGGTGACTTCGGGAAAACTAACTTTTTGGAGTGGAAAGAATCTGATCCGTGTCCAGGCCAAGAGTCTGACGGCTGATACCGCAGTTTTCAGTTCAGGGAGACTAAGGATTGTGACGGAGAATTAGGGCTTCTGGGTTGGCATTAATTCTGCTAATCGCTGGGAAGCGTGGTTGAATGCAAATACTTTTCCCCATTGTTCTGGTGTAACATTTTTGAATGTTGGTCGGTGGGATAGGTTGTTTATTGCGAGGCCTGTCACTCCTGAATTGTCGATGATGGCTCCAACCTTCACCTTAGGACTGTACTCTGCTGCTAATTGGTCTTTTTCGTGGTTCATTTCTGCAACCAGGATTGAGGTTCTTTCTAGCCCCAATTCATTTACCAGTTCAACAATAGAATTGTCAGCGCCAAGCTTTTGGTGATACGCCTCTGGGCTATCGTGTTTGATATCGTCGAGAAATGTACTTGCTCCTTGATAATCTTTTTCTGTTGGAGACTGAAGGGCTCTATTTCTGGCTACCGCATCGGCCAACATCTTTGTGGAAACAGATTCTCTGCGGGCATCGAGTTCGCTTAATAGTGCTCCTGATTCGTCCATTAGGAGATTTTATCAGTTTTGGTTAAAATTACAAAAGACGGACGTAGGGAGTGGGCTATGAGAGGGCATGACGGGTTGCAAGGGATCGACATGAGGATTGAGTAAGTTGCAGATAAAATGTATAATACTCTCATAAACCACCCCGTGAGGCCTTTGGCGTTTGCGGGGTTTTTTGTGCTAGAGTAGGTCGATGAAGAGTGTAATCCTGATTGACGGGAGCAACTTTTATTACAAACTCAAAGATCTTAAACTAGGTAAGCTTTGGGATTTTGATTTTAGGGGGTTTGCTAAAAAGCTCTCAGGTGAATCTGACGTGGTATTACGCAAATATTATGTGGGTAAGGTCAGGCAGGATGGAACGGAGAAAGCGGACATTATGGTGGCTAATCAACAAAAACTATTTTCCAACCTCAAGAAATGTGATTTCCAATATGTCTTAGGTTACCTGATGATGAACGATGGTAAATATCATGAGAAAGGTGTGGATGTGCAGATTGCTACTGACGTCTTGGTAGCGACGTATGAGAACCAATGTGACAGAATAATTTTGGTCTCTTCTGACACAGACTTGGCGCCTGCGATCAAGAAAGCTAAAGAAAAGGGAAAAACCGTGGAGTATGTTGGATTTTCGCATATGCCAAGTGTGGCAATGGTCAAGTTTTGTAATGAGTCTACATTGTTAAAAAAAGAAGATTTGGGAAAGTTGTTTAGAGTATGATTTTGGCCGTAATATTTGATCTGGATGGGACGGTACTTGATAACGAGGGGGATTGGGAGACGGCTTTTGGGGAGGTAATCAAGAATGAAAAATTAACAATTAAGAGTGTTGAGTCTGAGGACTGTATTCATACACCAGGGATTGGATTGACTGCAAATTGGAAGAGACTAGCGCCAGAAGCTGATGAGCAAAAGATTGCTGAGCTGAGCGCCAAAGTGAAAGATTATTATCAAGAAAATTTTGGAGATAATTTGCGAGTGATGAATGGATTTGAGAGCTTAGTGGAAAAGTGTCAGGAACTAAATTTGCCCACAGCCCTGGCTACTGCTAGTAATTGGGATGTGGTCGAAGGGGAGCTAGAGAAACTAAATTTGTATCTGGCATTTGAGGTGACCACGACCGGGGATGAAGTGCTGGCCCACAAACCCGATCCAGAAATATATCTTCTCACTGTGCAAAAGCTGGGTGTGGATCCAGAAAATTGTCTCGTCATCGAGGATTCGTTGGCTGGGGTGGAGTCGGGAACGACCGCTGGTTGCCAAGTAGTGGGGCTGATATCTGACTATGCAACAGAGGAAGAACTGAAAAAAGCCGGGGCCAAATGGACGGTGGAGAGTCTGGAGGAGGTCGTTGACATACTAAACATACCATAGTATGATTCATACTATGAATGTGGTCGTTTCAAATATTAGGGTTCCTGAGAATAAATACAAGATGTGGAAGGATATGGCTGCTGACGAAGGTGTAAGCATAAACACCTTTTTGATAAAAGGCATGGATAAAATTGCGAAAGACAAACAATTAGGCGTGGATGCGAATCCCTTTGACAGAATAAGGCGAGCGGCAAAGTTGCCCAACAAACCAATGGGTTGGAGTGATGAAGATGCTGCCATTTATGGATAATGTCTTTTTGGACTCGAGTTGGTTTAAGGCGATTATTGACAACAAGGATGAATTTTTTGATAAAGCGAGCTTGATACTCGACAAATTTGAGAAGGATAAGACTGACTTGGTGACTAGCAATTTTATTGTAGATGAGACATTTACCTTGGTGAGAGTCAAGTGCAGTTTGGAAAAATGTGTCGAATTGAGGGAATTCTTGAAGGAGCTGGGCAACAAGTTACATATTGAGAGAGTCAGGGTCGCGGATGAGAAATTGGCATGGGATTGGTTTTGGAAAGATTGGAGCCGGCTCTCTTTTACTGATTGTACTTGTTTTGCAGTTATGGAACGATTAGGCTTGACTAGGGTTGCGACTTTTGACGACCATTTTGAAAGAGCCGGGTTTGAAATAGTTTCTGCCAAGAATGAATAATCTTAAAACCTATATTTTGTATGTGGTCATGCCGGATGAGGCGTCGGGGGAGGTTTTTGACCATGCTTTGCAAAGTCATGGGTTGGAAACTGTTGTAATGGGGTGCACCGAGCTGCCGATTGCAATACAAAAATATGCAGATCCCGAGGCTACCGCCGGCCTGACACTAATTGACCCTGCCACCGAAGTTGCAAGAATGTTGACCAATAAGATATAATTTTTGGATGGGTAGTTTGATTTTAGCTGAGACTATTTTAGAGAAACATGTTTCTGCTGCGGAGGCGGTACGAGCAGCGGGACGAGAGCTTTTAGTGTCGTTGCCGTTGGCTGTCGATCCCGAAGATGGTGCTAAGTGGTTAGAAACGGTTACAACAGCAAGGGCATTGGGTAAAATTTCTGATATACAAGCGGTTAATGTATTGTTGGAGGCGGCAGAAGTGTACAAAGCAGATGCTCTGAGTGTGCCTGGTGTGAGTGGATAGTACGTATGTTTGACGAAGCGTTGAATAAAGGTGATTTTTTTGATTTCTTTAGAAAGAAGGGATATTCGGAGGAGAAAATCGATGAAGAATGGGGAAAGATTCGAAAAGTCTTTACTCTCAATTTGATGGCGGCTGTTTATGAACAATTGCCGGCCGACCAAGAAAGAGCGTTAAGTTTTGGATTAAATCTTGAAAAACATGAGGGTGTGGCGAAACTCCTTACCAAGATTGGTGAATATATTGAATCCAATTCTGAAAAAATTGACGCTAAGAAAGCGATTTCCAGAGCTATTGAAATAACTTCCGAGGAGTACAAAGAGCTGTTGCGCGGTAAACATTTGGTGTAATATAAATTTATGGATTTTGGAGACAGCGTACGTGAGAACAGGGAGGCGATACACAACAGAGCTTCTGGGAGGGATACAGTGATTAGGTGGTTTGTGGCGGGTGGACTGGTCATGGGAGGAGTAGCAGGCTACATGGCTGCGGATGTGCATGTGGTCAACGAGGTTGTTAAAAATGTCCTACATACACCTGATCTTATAAAATCTGTGGCTCACATGCTGAGTACGACCGATGTGCATACCGCACTGGCTGCAATAGATGGAGGAGCAAGAGCTATTATGACTGCAGTGGGGGCTGGAGCTTTGGGAAAAATTACACATTTTAGTCTGACTGAGTTGGCTCGTGGTGCACAAAACGAAGATGTAAGAAATGCGAGAAGACAAACTTCGGCTGGGTCACAGATTAGGCGCAGAAATGATCAGAAGGCTGCTAGAGAGAGAACTGAGTACTACAAAAAGAAGTAGGGACTTTAGCTTGAGGAGTATTTTTTGTTTTTGGCCAGGTCTGATTCGATGAGGTTTGATAGATTTTGATTGGATTTTGAGATACAATTGATATATGTCAGCCGGCACACTGCCAGTATTTTTGAAGTCTGCGTTGTGGAGTTATGACTTGGCAGATCTCGACCTCGACAGGAATAAAAAACTTATTATTACCCAAATAATAAATCATGGTGATCCAAAACAACTGGAGTGGATGAATGACACATATTCTGATGATGAAATTAAAGCAGTTGTAGCAAATCCCAGTCGTGGAATGTGGTGGAGAGACAAATTGAGGTGGTGGTTGGGAAAATTTGAGATTATGATCGATCCGTTACGTTTTGAGGTGGCCATTAGGGAGGTTGGGTTGCGCCCAGTCTCACTATGGAGTGAGTTTTGGAAAAGAATCGATCGAGAAAAAAATGAAATTGCACGAAGATATTCTTAATCAAGATCAGAAGGAGCTGCTTGGGAAATTGGCGTTTCTTTCGGAGAGTGATTTGTTTATGGGGGGTGGAACGGCGTTGGCATTGCAATTGGGGCATCGGACTTCGGTGGATTTTGATCTTTATAGTAAAGAAAAATTTGATGTTGAAAGTCTGAAAAATTTGTTTCTAACTAAGATTCCTGAAATTAGTGTCGCGGGACAGCATGAGGATGGAACATTGCAAATGAGGGTTTTGGAAGTGGATGTATCAGTGTTTTATTATCCATATAAGCTGATTTCGGAACTGGTGCAGTTTTATCCCGTTAAGTTGGCTGCGATGAGAGATATCGCGGCTTCTAAAATTGCAGCAGTCGTGCAAAGGGCAAGAAGGAGGGATTTTTTTGACATTTATTATTTGTCTAAAGAGTTAGGGTTTGATGAGGTGTTGAGATGTGCTTTTGAAAAATTTCCGTGGTACTCTGACAGTCAGGGAATAGTCACTCGGGCGTTAACATATTTTGATGAAGCAGAGGGTGATGACGAAGCCGATAGAGTGAGAGTGTTTGATCGAGGTGTGGATTGGAATACGGTGAAAGGGTATTTGGAGCAAGAAGTTAAAATGCTTTCTTAGGAAACCTGGTATTTTTTGTTTTTGGCTAGGTCTCCCTCGATGAGATTGCGAAGATATACTGAGCGGGGAGTATTTTGGTTTTTGGCCACCCAATCTAGATAATCGAGTAATCTGCTGGGGATCAAAAAGTTGAACCTAGTGTCTGCTGATTCGGAAGCAAAGTTTACGGCGTCCTCTAGGACTTTTTCGAGAGTTTGGGGAGTGTACTCTTCGTACACGAATTTTTCGGA
>CAYHIN010000013.1:0-20297 GCA_964356705.1 uncultured Gammaproteobacteria bacterium | reverse complement strand
GTGGTGGAAGCTGTATATTAGGATTTAGATTGTGCCAGAGGTGGGGATCGGACCCACGACATGAGGTTTATGACACCTCCGCTCTACCACTGAGCTACCCTGGCAGCTTCTGTATTTTACCAAAGGTGGATGATATAGTCGCGGTCAATGGGAGATCCTAATCCAAACACAGAAAAGAGACCTGGTTTGACTAGGAGACAAGTATTTGTGGAGACTGTTGGATGGGGAGGGACTGCACTTATCCTTGGTGCATATGCAATGAATAATCTAGGAGTGATGGAGGCTGGTGATGTGATGTACAAACTGATGAACGTCGTAGGGGCAGTGGGAGTAGGTTACAACTCTTTTGAGAAAAAGGCATGGCCTTCTGTGGCATTGAATGCTGCCTGGTTGGCATTTGGATTGATAGGTTTTTTCAGAAGCTGAGTTTTAGGACATTGATTTTCTTTTGGCGAGTCCATTTTTTGATTTGTGCTTCTCGTTTTGGTTTCCACCCTAAAGGTGGAAGACTCTGAAAGAACCTGTATTTGTTTTACGGCTGCAAATCGATTCTCTAAATCGCTTGTAGGAAGTCGGCAAATTGGGTCCTGACAGCAATTGCTTGCTCTCGATCAATTGCATATTGTAGTCTTCCAAGATAGTTGCCATATCCTCTTTGGTAGGCTGATAGCGCCAATCCCACAGGTTCGTTAGCAATCCCTAATAGGCTAGAGAGACCTAACCTAGGTCGTGCATTGTCACGAGGTAGGTTTATCCCATCATCGTGAATGGCCTTAAGTAATTCTGCGGTCCGGTCACCAATAATCGCAACTTCTGTGTCTAGGGGAATCGGAGTTTCGTGTGCCATGGCGAGCATTATACATCGAGTAATTTCAGAATTTCAATTTTCTTTTGCCGACTCCAGGATTTGATCTCAAATTCACGCTTGAGGGCTGAGGATCTATCTGGATGAGATTCTTGATAAATTATTTTTAGGGGTTTGTGACTGCGAGTATAAGCTCCACCTTTGCCGTTTTTGTGATTCTGAAACCTTCTTTCGACATCTGTTGTTATACCTATGTACAAACTATGGTCAGAGCAGAGGAGGATGTAGAGGAGGTACATTTAGGGTCCGCCTTTTCGGATGCAATCTTGGATTCCACTTGGGGTTATTTTGTCTAACCTTGATCTACTCACGAGCCCGCCTCCATCCATGACTACAGAAAGTTTTTGTGAAAGTTCTTTGGCATAGAGTTCACATTCTATTTTCACTGAATTGTAATTGCGAAGATATAGTATTCCAGTAACGAGGACGAAGAGCATGACTAGCAATAAGAAGTATTTATTTTTGAGAAGATCTTCTTTGAAGATGTTCATTGAGTGTGTGGCCACAAGGAGATTGTGTGGTTATTGAGTGAGAAAGTCAATTTTTGACCTTGGTTGATAGAAAATGGGCTAATTGCTTTCGGATGACGCGTCTGCCCATGCTAGTTTTCAGATATTTTTCCCTGGCAGCAGCATCTGGTTTTAATAAGTATGCTTCGTAATAGACCAACTCGATTGGTTTTCTGAATTTAGTTGATAGTTCTTCTCCGTTCAGATGCTCTTTGATTCTACGTTTGAGGTCAGAAGTGTAACCGGTGTAAAAATTCCCATCTTTATGAGAATAAAGAAGATAAATATAAAACACTAAATGATTATAGAGAACGGGGGAACATTA
This sequence comes from uncultured Gammaproteobacteria bacterium, assembly GCA_964356705.1. Lineage (GTDB taxonomy): Bacteria > Patescibacteriota > Microgenomatia > CAZETR01 > Amesbacteraceae > CAYHIN01. The sequence continues at coordinate 18,598 of CAYHIN010000013.1, read as the reverse complement.
TGGTTGGAAGAAACGTGGGGTCATCAAATTCGCTTCGCTCATTCCGACCCCACAAAATGCAAAAAACCGCCGAAGCGGTTTTGCATTTTGTTGCGGGGCCGGGAATCGCACCCGGTCTGGAAGATTATGAGCCTTCCGTGCGGCTTTACACTACCCCGCATGTTGTAAAAGAACTCCGAGAGTAATTATACCATTTGAAGCTAACGGGTTTGTTCATTTCTTTGCTTGTCCAAAGAAATGAACCAAAGAAAAGACCCTCTCAGGCTTACTACAAATTCTTCGCAATATGGAATATTGTCCACACTAAGGTGTGGACCTACTCTCCAAATCAAAGAGCTTTGCTCGAATTTGTTTAACGTGCGCGCTTCGAGATTTTAGGTTTGGACAAAAAGTGCTAGTATAAATGTGTGGCTAAGGGGAACAAGTTAGCTGGGAGAATTGTTGCGGATGAGATAGATGTGAGGTATGCGTTTTCGGGGAAGATCGCGGTAGTCAAAAAACGAACTGGGGATGTGGTCAAAAGAGGAGAGGTGCTGGCAGCCCTCGATAGCAAACTGCTGCAGATGGAACTGGATGTGCAATTGGCCGACTATGAAAGAACGAGAGCTGAGTTTGAGATATTTGGGAAAAGAAATACGGGTCAAGATGACCAGACTAATTTCCTGCGCAAGATCGAACAAGCACAGCTGAACGCCTCTGTAAAAGAAGTGGAACTGGCTAAAGCCAAGATGGATCAAGTCGTACTAATATCTCCTGTGAGCGGCATCATCCTGGATGATGGGGGGAATAGAGTGGGGCTAAATGCCAGCCCGGCGTCAAATGATTATAAAATACTGGATACTGACTCTAAAAGGTTTCGAATTGAGCTAGATGAGGCGATAGATCTGAAGGACATCACAGTAAAAATAGGTGAGAAAGAATATACAGGAGAGATTGGGGTAATAAGACCAGATGGGAACGGATTTGTGGTGGATGTGAATCTGGGAGATTATTCTGATTTGATTGTAGGGATGAAGGGGGAGGTGAAGTGAAATATGACGATGTTTTTTGTATGAGAGCCAGACGAAATCACTGGCCATAGAATTATTTTTAATGGTGTCGATATTGAGACGGCGAGACAGTTTGCAGAGGCTAAATTGGGATTGATTGTACATACTACAACTGAAGAACTGGTAAAAGAATTGTATCCCTGTCCAGCTTGTAAAATTGATGGTGTGGATGGACATGTAATGCGAGTGCAGACAAGAAGATAGTAGCTTGACAACTTTGTACAAAAGTGTACAATCTAATTATGATACAATTGTCAGTATCTCAAGCTAGGAACGATTTTTTGAAACTTGCCAACCGGGTTTATGCAGGAGAAGAGATTGTGGTGGTTAAAAATGGAGTAAAGATGATGGTTATGAGTCCTGTTAAGAACAAAAAGAGAGTAATAAAGAAGAGGATATTACCTGGTGCCACCAAGTTAATGGGCCATTTGAAGGGAGATAGTGTGGATATAGTGAATGAGTGGCGTAGACAAGAAGATATGAGAAGCTATGGTGGTTGATTCGGATATCCTGATTGATTTTTTCAGAGACTACGCAAAGGCGAAGACGTTTTTTTTAGGTTCTAACCAGGTGATGAGAGTGAGTAGGCTGAGTGTGATGGAAGTCATCAAAGGGGTCGTGTCGAAAAGAAATGCACTCAAGGCTTTACGTCAGTTGGACGAGTTGGGGATCGAGGTAGTAGAAGTGGATGCGGAACTGTCAGAAGTGGCGGGAGACATATTCTTTGATTATTGGCACAAATGGGGAATTGGGATTGTAGACTCTTTTGTTGCTGCTACAACCTTAAAGTTGTCTGATAAATTGGTGACTAGAAACGTAAGACATTTTAAAAACGTTGAAGGATTGGACTTGATTGTGCCGTATTGATTTGGTATACTCTGGCTACAATTTGCAAAAGCGTTGACAGAGTTGATTGGGACTCTCGAGCTGAGTAGGCTAGCTAACAAGCATGTTTACTACGGAGGCGAAACCGTAAAAAGATCTGCAACGAGTGTCGGAAACGGAGCTCGTCAATGAGGCTAAAACCTCAAATGACTAGTTCCCCGCAGTGACGGGGATTTTTAGTTCTTTGAGCTTTTGGTGAAACAAGGTGGTACCGCCTGTACTTGAAGGCCCTTGTAAGTATCTCGATTTAGTTAATTGAATCGGGGTCCTTGCAAGGGCTTTTTGTATGGGAATGTAGCTCAAGGGTAGAGCGCCCGTCTCCAAAACGGGAAACGAGGGTTCAAGTCCCTCCATTCTCACTTATGAAAGATACATATGTATCAATTTCAGAAGTTGTTAATCCTTCCAGAAAGGAGGTAGTTTGGCATGGCTATGAATGTGTTTGGAACGATATTAAAAATAGAAAGACTTAACCGAAAAGATGTTCTGGATGATTTACTGGAGAGGGTGGTTAAGAAGTCAGATGAGCGGAAGTTGCTTAGGGATTTTCTGTTACAAGAATCAATCGATGGTGAGGTAAGGTTCGACGAACTTAAGAAATTTGTGGAAACAAGCTTATTGGGAGAATTAGAACCGAATCAAAAAGATGAAGTGATAGGATTTTGCAAGAAAAAAATGGAATCGGCAAAAACATTATCTGGAATATCTTTATATCGTGATCTAGTACTACAGCTAGTAGAAAAAGAAGATACCAAGATGCGAGAGGTAGCGATTGGATTGAGAAAGGGGCTTCCTGTTTCAGGGAGTGATATGCCAAATGGATTCCCTGGAGCTTTTAAGACAGCAGAGACACTTGTGATGGGGAAGCTAAGAACTGAAGTAGGGGAAGAGGAATATATGGAATATACCAGAGACAAGAGACTGTTTTCTGAAGTTTCAAAAATGGCTAAACATTTATTCTTTGCTGTAAATAATGGTCTGGTTGGGGAAAAGGCAATTAATTTCTTGGCAATAATGTATGAGGTAGAAAAGTTACAAGCTGAAGTCCCTGTTAACCTCGTTCGGCTAAAACAGACGATTGTGCGGGCATTGGTTAACAACGAAGTAGCGGAGTTAGTACATATCAAATGTTTACGTTTTGTATATCCTAAGAGTGGCGGAGTCGAGATTCTTACTCATACAGACGATGTAGAGATAGAAGGAGTAAGTGGGAAATATATTCCCAAGAGTGAAACTAGACTATTCGAACGTTTGAAAATCTTTAACAACATTTTTAAAAGGTTTGGAGTGAGGACGAGCTTTACTATTTGTAGTTCAGATGAAGATTTGGAACTGCTTTTTCCAAAAGGAAATACTTACATTTCGGCAGGACAATCAAAAATTGCCTATGACAATGCACGAGACTATATTAAACATTTAGTGAATAAATATGGTTCCTGCTTTTCGTTTACCACCATTACTGAGTTGTCTGGAAAAACGGGCGGTGAATATCACAAATTTAGAACAGAGGTTCTGAGGGATATATTAAGAAGTGGTGGACGATACGTTAACCCTGATTATTTTGAGAAAGATAGAGTAGATCATCAATACGCTTATTATCAGGAGTTATTGGGAGCAACATATTCAAGAGAAGAGGCTAGAAGAAGTATTGCCGAGCAAACGGCAAGTGTAATCTCGCTAAGGGAATTATTAAAAACTTTGTCTAATAATGTGATTTTGATAGAAGAAAATAGATATGGAGAAAATAAATTAATCGCCAATGGGGAATACCCAGTAGTTTTTACTGTGCTTAGAGACCCCAAGAGGAGTTTGGTATAGAATAAGTTAAATGAATAAAAAAATTGTTTTTTCGGGAGTGCAGCCGTCGGGGAATTTGCACATTGGTAATTATATTGGGGCGGTGAAGCAGTGGGTAGCTGGCCAAGAAGATGGCCTAAATATATTTTGCCTAGTCGACCTGCACGCGATTACGGTTCCCCAAGATCCAAAAGTGCTAAGAGAAAAGACCTTGGAGTTGGCGGCACTTTTGGTGGCTTCAGGATTGGATCCTGAAAAAGTGGTTTTGTTTGTACAATCTCACAATCCTGATCATGCGAACTTGGGATGGATTATGAACTGCATGATCCCCATGGGGCAGATGAGCCGAATGACCCAGTTTAAAGAGAAAGCCGAAGGTAAAGAATCCGTATCGGTGGGATTGTTTGACTATCCGGCCCTCATGGCTGCTGACATTCTCATCTATGACACTACGGAGGTTCCTATAGGAGAGGATCAGAAACAACATGTGGAATTGGCTCGAGATACTGCCGAGAAATTCAATTCTAAATTTGGAGAGACTTTTGTATTACCAAAGCCGGTGGTACCCAAGATCGGTGGACGGGTGATGAGCTTGATTGATCCACTCAAAAAGATGAGTAAGAGTGATGCAAATCCCATGGGTGCAATAGGACTACTCGATACACCAGAGCAAGTCGCCAAAAAGATAGCTGGAGCGGTAACTGATTCTGAGAGAACGATAAAATATGATCCGGCTAGACCAGGCGTCTATAACCTAGTTGAGATATTTGCACAGATGGGGGATGTGTCACCACAAGAAGTAGAGGCTAAATTTGAGGGTAAGGGCTATAAAGAATTTAAAGAAGAGTTAACTTACATCGTAAGCGAAAAATTAGTCGATTTGCAAAAGAGATATTATGAGTTGAGAGAGGGAAATAAATTGATAGATATTTTGAAAACTGGTGCTAAGAAGGCATATGAACTATCACATCCTAAATTGCTTGAGGTTTATGAAAAAGTAGGGTTTGTGGCTGCATGATATCAATTTCTGATTTTAAAAATGTAGAAATGCGGGTGGGACTGGTGACTGCGGCAAATGACGTCGAGGGAAGCGAGAAGCTGATAAAACTAACAGTGAGTCTGGGAGATGAAACAAGAACGATATTTACGGGAGTGAGGCCGTTTGGGTATACGGCTGATTTTTTCCTTAACAAAAAATTCTTATTTGTTACCAATCTGGAATACCGAAAGATGATGGGAGAAGAGTCACAAGGGATGATATTGGCAGTAGATGGGGCTGATGAAAAACCAGTATTTGTGCAAATGGGGGATGATGCACCGGTGGGAGCGAAATTGAGATAGTTTTGTACAAACTTGACACACGTTACAAAATACAGTATATTTAAGGCATGAAGACGACTTATTCGGTAGCTGATGCAAGAGATGACTTTGCGGAAGTAATTAATAGGGTGGCTTATTCGGGGGAAATGATTACGATTGAGAAGTATGGGAAACCCGTGGTAGTGCTCTCGCCGGTAAAAGTAGAAAGACCTTCTACAGATATGGTTAAAAAATATGCTGGAATATGGGCTGGTGAGAAATGGGCAGATAAGATCGGTAAGCCATCGAGAAATTTGAATAGAAAAGACTATTGGGCATGACATTTTTGCTAGATACTGACGTAGTTGTAAATTATTTGAGGAATAAACCTGGGGCTTGGGAATTGTTAGATGAACTGTTGGATAAAGGTGATTTGGCCATGACTGTGATTACGGTAGGGGAACTAGAATATGGCGCACGACTGGCTGATAACTATCAAAAAGAAATCGACAAAATGAGGGATGTAATGATCAAATTGAACGTCAAAGTCGAGTTTCTCAGCAATATTACAATGAGAATCTATGCAGACATACGCAGAAAACTTGAGATCAAGGGCAATAAATTAGATGATTTTGATCTGCTAATAGCAGCTATTGCTATGGAGTATGGATCTACACTTGTGACCGGAAACAAAAAACATTTTGAGAGGATTGAGGGATTGAAGGTGTATTAAGTCTGATGGGACAAATAAGGCAAATAGGAAAGATAGAATGAATGAATAGATGATGCGCCGGTGGGAGCCCGCCTACACTGAAGCTATGGCGGATAAATAGGGTGAGATAGAATATTGACATAATTATGTTTTTATGTTAACATGACCTTATGTTACAAAATAAAGTGAGAACAACTGTATATTTGCCCAAAGGTTTAGTGGAGGCGATAAAAATGGAAGCTATAAGCCGGGGGACGACACTGACCGGAATTTTGCAAAAAGGGGCAGAGAGAGAGATTGGAGCTAAAGAAACCAAAAAAAAGAAGTTTGTGTGGGGAGGGTTTAACTTAGGTTTGCGCGGAAAATGGAAACGTGAATGGGCGTATGAATAGCATTGTTGGGATAGACTCGAATGTTTTGATTTATGCTGCTGACTCAAGGAGTGAGCAATACCTCAGGGCAAATAAATTTCTGACTGAAGTTGCCAATGGAGTAAGGTTGGGGGTGATCACATATCAAAATCTAACTGAGTATTTTGCAACAGTCACAAATAAAAAAAAGACAAGTCACGTGCTGACAGCTGAAAGAGCTGTGGAGGAAATGGAGAAACTCTTGCATACAGATGTCAAACTAGTTTTTCCAAATGCGGGTACGCGACGAGTGTTTTTGGAAGTCTTGAGAAGTAAAAAAGTGACTGCACAGAAGGTGCACGATGTGTTCTTGGCAGCAACATTTATCTCTAATGGTGTTACGAAGCTGGTGACGGAGAATCCAAAAGATTTTAAAGGTATAAAGGGGTTGGAAGTGATGGATTTGACTGAGTATTTGGACGAGTACGTCGGATAGGACGAATAGGTCAACTAAGGCAAATATATATCTACGATGAGGACAGATATTTGAGATGCTCACTAGTGCTGGGGAGGAGGTAGGTGATTTGGATGGGTGGCTAGGGTGAGGTTATTTCTGGATTCTAATTCTTGTCAGTGTATCAGTTTTGCCTGGACCAATATCATTTTGAGTCTGAATGATTTCACAAGTGCTCGGATTTGCTGCTGCAGCGTCAATGAGAATTCGTGGCATGACAAAGTTGTCTCCAGTTCGACTAGTATGGCCTGCAGGAATCATTAAAGTGTGGTCGGGACCCTTTATAATCTGGAGGGACCCGTCTTCTATTTGGTTGGTCATCCAAACTACTCGGCCTCCGTATGCTTCTACTAAATCTGCTCTTTTTTCTGGAGGAGAGAAAGAAAAGTCAGGACACCTGACGATCTTCCTCAATTCTTCTGGGAGAGCTCTATAAGTATCTGTGAATTCCTTTGCTTCGTTCCTTTGTGTTTGAAGTTTTTCTTCGATTATTGCTAATTGTTGCTCTTTAGTCGGAGGAATGGATTCCCACATGTATGGTGAGGTCTCGCGAGGTGGGGTAGATGGTTGGGATTCAACTAATAGTTTTTGAGCAAGGAGAGCATCTTGGTTGCGTTTGAAAAAAAATTGAGCCGCTCCTTCTCCAGTGATAACATTGGTTCTATTGCGAACTTCCTGTGGTGTGTCGTTTTCTTCTTGTCCCATTGTTTTATTGTAGAATCATGCATGTTGCTTGTCAAGGCTGTGGCAAGAGTGAGGAAGATAGCGTACAATTGGCACGGTATGGCCAAGAGTGACAACAAATCTGATGGCAAGAAATTGCCAGAACCTATAAAGAATGGACACGGGCATGGGAATGGAAAAAATGGCAAGAAGCCGGTGAAAGGGGTATTTATCCAAATGCATTTTGACTTGCAGAAACTTCTCTGGGTGGGAGTCGTGATACTGATGGGGTTGTCACTATTTGAACTATGGAACTCGGGTAAGCAAGCGACTATGGATGTGCAGTTGTCACAAGCTCTATCTGATATCAAAGCCGGGGATGTGCAAAAGATAGAAGTGTACTCAGAAAGACTGGTCCTCAAATATGTGAGTGGAGAAGAAAAGATCTCCAGAAAAGAACCGGGTGAAAGCATGACGGAAATACTGGACCGGGCCGGAGTAGACCCGTCTAAAGTGGAGTACGAAATAAAAGATCAGACGATGGGACAAATGCTGGGAGCCATATTGCCGTCCCTCATTGGTACTGGAGTAGTCATCTTATTTTTCCTGTATATGATCCGCCAAGCCAGAGGTCAGCAGGACTCACTATTTTCGTTTGGACAATCGAGAGCCAAACTATTTGACAAAGGTAAGCAATCGGTGAAATTTGATGATGTGGCAGGCGTTGACGAAGCCAAGAGAGAGCTGGAAGAAGTAGTCGACTTTCTAAAAAATCCTGGAAAGTACAAAGCCGTGGGAGCCAGAACTCCCAAGGGAGCACTTCTTGTGGGACCAAGTGGAGTCGGAAAAACCCTGTTGGCAAGAGCGGTGGCTGGAGAAGCCGGAGTGCCGTTTTTCTCCATGGCTGGATCTGAGTTTATGGAAATGCTAGTCGGGGTGGGATCGGCTCGAGTGCGAGATCTGTTTGCCACGGCCAAAAAAGCGGCTCCATCGATAATATTTATCGACGAAATCGATGCTATCGGCAGACAGCGCGGCAATGGCCTGATGGGTGGACACGATGAGCGCGAGCAGACACTCAATCAGATCCTAGTAGAAATGGACGGATTTACACCCAATGACAATGTGGTAGTACTAGCTGCTACCAACCGCGGAGACCTCCTGGATTCAGCCCTTCTTCGTCCTGGACGATTTGATAGACGAGTCATGGTAGATCTACCTGATATCGAAGGTCGCAAGGCAATACTGGGAATATACGCCAAGAACAAGCCATTTGTGGAAAAAATAAATTGGGAAGCAGTGGCTAAAAGAACGGTCGGGTTTTCTGGCGCTGATCTGGAAAACATGCTGAATGAAGCGGCGATTACGGCTGCTCGTGAGAGCAAAAAACAAATTGAGATGAAAGATATCGAAGAAGCGGCCACAAAAGTAAAACTCGGTCCACAAAAGAAGAGAACTCAGACAGACGATGACAAGAAGATGACGGCATATCATGAAGTGGGACATGCAGTGACGACCTGGGCCCAAGACGGCATGGATCCAGTGCATAGAATCTCAATCGTGTCACGAGGAATGAGCCTGGGACATACCCTAGTTCCACCTTCTTCGGACCGGGTACATGAGACCAAGACTAGACTGTTGTCACAAATCACCATGATGATGGGGGGAAGAGCGGCTGAAGAACTGATATTTAACGAAGTGACGACGGGGGCCTCAAATGACATTGATAAAGCTACGGCCGTGGCTCGCAATATGGTGATGGAGTATGGCATGTCATCTCTGGGGCCTATCAACTATGGACCACAACAGGACATGATAGATTGGGGAAAAACTTATTATGAACCCACCCATGTGTCGCCTGAGATGCAAGCCAAGATAGACGCTGAAGTAAGGTCCATCATCGAAGAGGCGTACAAAAGAGCAGTGGTAATCCTCAAGAAATATAGAAAAAAGATGGATGATGTGGTCAAGAAACTGATGGAAGTGGAGACGATGGATGGAGATGAGTTTGAGGGGATAATGAAGGCCTAACATATAAAAGAATGAACTATTTGGAAAACCTACCTTTTAGGAAACCCGATAAACTTATTGGATCGAGTAGAAAAACTGAAGTGTATGGATTTGAACCTGAAGGACTGGTAGTAAAAATACCAAAAGTAGGTAGCAATCAATTTGAATCTGTAGATCAAGCAAGGGAGGATGTTTTGCTACACAGAACTTTAATTGAGAGAGTTTCAGGCCTGATGGAAAAAAGTGGAGGGATGAGATCAACTATGTTTCCGGATGAAGCAGTAATCCATAAAGATGGGCAGGGCAGAATTACTTATGCAAGAGTACAACCATATTTGAAGCATGCAGTATCATTGTCAGACCTGGGTATGAAAATTATAGATATGTCAAAAAAGGATCTGGAGGAATTGAAGAGAATTTTCAAAATTAATATTGATTTGTGGAAAAATGAGGGAGTGTATTTGGACATGGTAGGATCTACGGCTTCTAAAAGAAATTTCTTTTTGCGAAAAATAAAGCGTTTGTTGCCATTGTTCTTTTCTGAAAATATTATGATAGACAAACAAAAAGGTCTGTTTATGGTGGATGTGGGAGTTTTGGAGGAGACGAGGACACAGGGATTTCGTAAGAAACTAAGAGGGATTGTTCAATATATGGGTTCAGAGCTGTCGGTGAGGATTATTGATAGAATGTTAGCAAGGAAAAAAAATAATGAATAAACTTTTAATTCTAGACGGCAATAGTGTCTTGCACCGGGCTTACTATGCTCTGCCGGACTGGAGGAACCGATCTGGAGAAGCTACTGCTGGAGTGTACGGATTTTTGTCTATGCTTCTTAAGGCTATCGAAGAACTGAAACCTACTCATTTAGCTGTAGTATTTGATAACCCGGCGCCTACTTTTCGCCATAACATGTATGTGGGATATCAGACTAATCGGGAGAAGGATAGACAGATATCCGAGGATATCTGGGGACAAGTGGAGAAACTGAAAATTGTGTTTGAAAAAATGGGGGTGCCCGTGTTTTGTGTAGCTGGATTTGAAGCCGATGATCTGGCGGGGACACTGACGAAGCAAGCTGAGAAAAAAATGGAAGTAATTATTATCACCGGAGACAAGGACTACATGCAGTTGGTGAACAAAAAAGTTACTTTATATATGCCGCAAAAAGGATTGTCGGATGGCAAGATAATAGATATAGAAGGGGTGAAAGAAAAACTGGGAGTGACACCTGATCAGGTAATAGAATATAAAGCATTGGTGGGAGACAGTAGTGATAATTATCCTGGAGTACCGGGAATTGGACCTAAAACGGCAATTACACTTTTGGAAAAATATGAAACATTTGAAAATATATATAAGAAACTGGATCCTTCGGTCGCGCCTCAGGATGACATCTCTGTTGGGATAAAACAAAAATTAATTAATGGGTATGAAAGTGGGGAACTATCGAGGAGGCTCGCTACTATGAACTGTGAGTCTCCGGTGATACTGGATATAGATGCAGCCCGCTTGCCTGATGGGGAAAAGATGCAGGAAGTATTTGCTGAACTGGGCCACAAGAGTTTACTTAAACGAGCTGGAGGAACACCCGATGCGAATAGCACTAGTGCACGACTATTTGAATGAATTTGGTGGGGCAGAGCTAGTCCTCAAGCAACTCTCGGATATGTGGCCGGAGGCACCGATATATACGGCATTTTGCGTGCCGGGATCCAGTGCGGCACGAGAGTTTGAAAACAAAAAAGTCATTACGTCCTGGATGCAGACCATCCCGTACTATCACAAACTGTTTTCCCCATTACGATTTCTTACACCTTGGATCTGGAGTTCTTTTGATCTGTCAGGATACGACCTGATCATTACCTCAGCCAGCTGGTATGTGACAAAAGGACTAGGAAAAAAGTATAACGTTTCTGAGATCTGCTATTGTCACACCCCACCCAGATGGCTATACGGATATCAGACCTCGATTGATCTGCAAAAATATTGGCTGGTACGAGTATATGCGGCTGTGGTGGGGCATTTTTTGCGAATATATGACTGGGAACAGGCTCAGAAAGTAGACCTCTTTGTAGCCAATAGTGAGAATGTGGCGAAGAGAATAAAAAAGTTTTATAGAAGAGATAGCGTGGTGGTGTATCCGCCAATAGAAGTAAAATCTGGATCCTTCACGGCGGTTCAGGATGACAATTATTATCTTATGGTAACAAGGCTGGTGGGAGGGAAAGGCATAGAATTGGCTGTAGAGGCTGCGGAAAAATATGGATTTAGACTCAAAATAGCCGGAGAAAAATCGGGATTGAAAAATTTTGATATTCGATCAAAAAATGTCGAACTGCTGGGACGAGTAAGTGATGAAGAGAAATATAGACTAATGAGTGGAGCAAAAGCTTTCCTCGCACTGGCTACTAATGAAGACTTTGGGATAACTCCAGTCGAGGCGATGGCTTGTGGTACACCTGTGATCGCATACAACGGAGGGGGATATAGGGAGACTGTAGTAGATGGGAAAACGGGAGTGCTGTTTGATGAATATACTGAGGAAGGACTATGGGAGGCGATAAGACGGATAGGACAAATAGGACTGAATACGACATATATCAAGAATCATGCGAAGAAGTTTTCGGCGGAGAATTTCAAAAAACAAATGCTATCATTGGTCGAATCGTATGCCCGAACTTCCTGAAATTGAAACAGTAAAACTACAGTTGGGTGGAGTGTTGGTTGGTCAGAAGCTGACCAAGATAACCTTAAATAACAATCGAACGGTGAAGGGAGATATCCAGCACTTGGTCGGGAAACGCGTGGTGGGAGTAAACAGAAAAGGGAAAGTGTTACTAATAGATTTCGGAGATGGAACAGAGCTGGGATTTCACTTCAAAATGACGGGGCAACTGATATATGACGATGGAAAGACGAGAATATCGGGCGGGCATCCCACTGAGGACTTTGTAAACAAAATGCCTAGTAGTCACACTAGAGTAATATTTGAGTTTGAGAACAGCAAATTATATTTCAATGATCAGAGACTATTTGGATGGATAGAAGTGAACCCTAAGTTTGTGGATAAACTGGGGCCGGAGCCGTTTGAGATAAGTAAAGACGAGTTTATTAAGAGATTAAGTAAATTAAGGAGTCCGATAAAGACTGTGATAATGAACCAGGAAGTAATATCTGGGGTAGGAAATATCTATGCTAATGATGCCTTGTGGGAAGCGGGGATAAATCCCCGAGTTATCAGTTATCAGTTGTCAGTTGAACAGTTAAGTCTCTTGTTGGAAAAGATAATATTGGTTTTGAATGAGGGGATCAAGTATGGGGGCGCGACTTATGATGATTATCTAGATCTACATGGGGCGGGAGGACACTATCAAGAACACTTTAGGACTTATAAACAGGATGGAAAAGCGTGTAAACGATGTGGAGAAACTATAGTAAAAAATGTCTTGGGTGGACGGGGGACATACTACTGCCCTAATTGTCAGAAATGATATAATTTAGGCATGTTGAACGCTAAAGTATTGGACTATACGGTACTTGTTAATCCTGATTCCAGATCTGGAAAAGGGGAGTCAAGTTTTACGGCCTATTGCCCGGTTTTGCAGGTGTATTCTGAAGGATCTTCTGTGGAAGAAGCGTTAAAAAATATTAAGGAAGCGATCGACGTAAATCTCGAGGTAATGGCTGAAGATGGTAAAGAAATTCCAACAGAGCAAGTAAATGGAAGACTAGTGACTAGTGCGCGAGTGAATGTGCCACTGGGAGCTCGCTTTGCTCTATAAACTAAATGACCAAACTGCCACAGACGAAAGGTAAAGAGCTGGGAAAGATATTGGAGAAGAACGGGTTTGGAGTACGTAAAACAAAAGGCAGTCATGTGGTTTATACACACTCTGATGGAAGGAGGACCACAGTTCCTATGCATAATAAACCATTGGGTGTGGGACTGTTGAAAGCGATCTTAAAACAAGCGGAGCTGAATGAGTCTGACCTAAATTAATTACTTTCGATAGGCTGCGTTTCTATGTTATAGGCTTCTAATGTTATAATTCGTACCATGAATAAAAATACATATAGAGATGAGTTGGTATTGGGTGCGGCGAAGGCTGTTAGAGCAAGTTTGAGCCCTACAAATGATGGGGGAAATGGGTTGAGATTGAAACGAGTGGTGGAAACGATTGATTCTTTGCCCCCATATTTATTGGGATTGTTTGTGCAGGCAGAGAATTTTATTCCAGAGGGACCTGCTAAAGATGCGGAGATGAATGATCACGATGACGCGGGATTGCTCTTGATGGAGGCTATTCGGAGTGGTGAGTTCAAGAAATATGATGGGCGGCATGGAGGGGTAGTTTTACAATTAGATTCAGATTTTCATGGTCTGGAAGTAGTTGTGGGAAATGCCCTAGCTCTAGGAATGACTGTGCTGGAGTTGGACAAGCAGACCTATGTAAAAGTGTTTAGGGAATTGTGAGATACCAATTTATGCTCTTGCCCGAGAGCTTTGTCTTTGTAATGTAGACAGATAAGAGTAAGAAAGCGGAGGAGGAAAAACTAAAGAAATAAATATTCATGTAGTTTGTGAAAGCCAGCTGGTACAGTGGAAAGTTTAGGAGAGAAAAAATGGTCAGGCCGGTGAAAATAGTGATGATCTGGTAGGGGGCAGTGCGGTTGTAGATCTGGGCTACTGCGTAGCCAAATCCTGCGATTGAAGCGCCAATACCCAGAACAATGACCAGGAGAGGCTGAAGCTCTGGGAAAAAAGAATGACGATTTAGGATAGTCAGCAAAAAAAGACTCGTGGGCCAACCCGAGTAAATAAGAACGTGACTGATGGGACCATGAAAAAGATGAGTGGCGACGAACTGGGTGTGGAACTCTTTGAGAGTCTTTAGATGTGGGAGAGTATAGGCCTCAAGCATGATGGATGTGATGTAGATACCGTTGCCATAAAAAGTGAGACCGGTGGTGACGAGAAAAAACAGAGAGAGAAGCTGATTTTCAAAGAGGGGAACCAAGAGCTGGTTGTAGGAGAACAAAAAAAGACTAAATATGTGGAGGGCAATGAAACTATTGAGAAGAATGTTTGTAAACGTGACATGAAAGACACGGCGCCTGGAAAAATGAGAGTCCTGGGGAGTGGAAACTACCATGCGATTTCGGAAAAATATGTACAAGGGGACGCCTGCTAACATGGAAAGGGTCAAGCTTGATAGAATCAGGAAATCGATGGGCATAGGCAAACTAATACTACAGAACTTTCGGAACTATCCCAAGCGGGAGTTTGAGTTTTCTGACAAAACAGTAATTATTGGGAATAATGGGTCGGGGAAGACAAATATTGTGGAGGCGATATATTTGCTTTCGACAGGCAAAAGCTTTCGGGCGGATAGCGATGTCGAAATGCTTTCGTGGGAAGAGAGCTTTTTTCGAGTGACGGGAGAAATAAGTCATCTAGGACAAATAAGTCAAATAGGACTAATAATGAATGAAGGGCGAAAAAAGTTTGAAGTGAATGGGGTGAGTCGAAGAATGGTGGATTTCGTGGGCCGAATGCCCACGGTATTGTTTGCACCCCAGGATATGGAATTGATTACAGGAAGTCCTGGCAAAAGAAGAAGATACTTGGATTTTGTGATCTCACAGATGGATCGGGAGTACCGGCGCTGCCTGGTGTCCTATGAAAAGGGTTTGCGGCAGCGAAATAAACTGCTGGACATGATCCGGGAAGGGAGAGCGCAGAGATCTCAGCTGTATTTTTGGGATAGGCTGCTGATCAAAAATGGGGAATATATAACTGTCAAAAGGGCGGAGTATCTGATCGCGGCCATGTGTGACTATGACAAGAGTGTAATCTCGGAAGCCAGACTCAAGCAGTATGAACACGAAGAAGTAATGGCGGCCACGACACTCGTTGGGCCCCACCGGGATGACTTTGTGATCCTCAAAGACGGGCGGGATGTGTCCAAATATGGATCTCGAGGCGAGCAACGGATGATGATGTGGTGGCTGAAGCAGTGTGAGATAAACTATCTTGACGGCCAGCCGGTGCTGCTACTGGATGATATATTTTCGGAACTGGATCATGAACACAGAGCCGAAGTGGCAGAATATGTGCGGAATTATACCGGACAGGTGATAGCGACTGAGGCGGATGAACACCTGTTGCCTGAGGGGGTGGAGTGGCAGGTGATTACCTTATAAAAGTCATTCTAAGAATCTATTCACTGTTTCAAATGATTCATGGGTGTTTGTTTGTATGTTGGGACTGAAGAATACATCTTTTTCTGTAGAACTGACATGGACGCCTATTATTCTCCACTTCTGGTCTTTGTCGAAAACAATGATTGGTGATCCTGGAATTGTATCTTTGTCTATAACTGGAAAATCATACTCGTTCCTGTGCCAGCCTGTAGCTTGAAATTGGTGGTTATAATCTAATGTAAAGAGAATTTGGGGTAAAATCTTTCCTGGAAGTAGTAACGAATCTGGTATTTGAGGAATAGAGCTTTCCAACGTATTGCCTGGGTCAGATACCCCACAAAAAATTTCATTTGAGCAAGCTACAAGATAGGGGTCGTGATGTATTGTGAGGTTGAGGTCGGGTTGATTTTTATTGGTAATAGTTAACTGACCCCAATTGCTATCCAGAGAACTGATAGAACTTAAAAAATGAAAAATGTTTGGACCTGTGTCCGGGGAGGATAGAGCAACTCCTACTCTTTGGTGATACTGGGTTTCTCCGCCTAAATCAATTGTGTATGTTAGATCTAAAATTGATGGCAATATTTCTTTGTCTAAGATCGGGATGGCAAACTCTGGTGATATTTCCTGTGGTAGGTTTTCGGCGACAAACTTTTCTAGCGCATTTTTTGCAGTAGAGATAATAGTAAGATAATTTTCGGGTATAGGGACTGCGCCTTCCCAGGGGCCCGTCTCACGATTCCACCAACCCATATTGTGGATATGAGTGAGCTTGCCATCTGTAAAAATTCCGGCACCTGAGCTGCCTCCCACAGAAGGATAGTTCATGATGGCAGTATTGGTATATTCGATGGACTGTATTGGTCCTACTAGAGGTTGGTTGTTATGAAGGCCGTCTGGAAAGGCTAAGCCGTAGGACATATCCCCAACTGATAAAGTAGAATTACCTGGTTGAACATTATTTAATCCAAGCGGTTTCAAACCAAACGCATCTCCTTCTATTAAAACCGCCAGTATCCCAAAATCTTCAGTCCAATCGTCTGAGTTTGCATATTCGGCTTCGAGATAACTGATAGCCAACTTATTATTGTTTTTTTGTGGTTGTCTTATAAAAATGGGGCGCCTGACGTTTTCTGGATCATAAATTTTTATGCAATGCCCCGCTGTGGTTATAAGTCCATAAGATAGATTTGGTGCTACCTTTTCAAGGACTATGAGATTACCTGAACAAAATTCGAGATCAACTGCAGAATCTAGGACTACTTGAGGTAGCTCTTTCATTAATTCGCCTGTATTGGCTTCGGCGGTGACTGTGGCAAAGGTCCTGTTGTAGGTTATTTGATGGATTTCATCATCGGATGGCATTGTGGAAGTGGGCTGTGGGGGAGTTTGGGTGACATCTGGAGTGGATGATGGCGAAATTGTCTCAGTGGGATTTGGTGTGGTAGAAGGAATATAAGTTTCGGTGTGAGTTGGGAGTTGTGTGACAGTAGGAGATATCGGGAGTGGCATTTTTGCTTCTGTTTGGCAGGCGGTTAAGAGTGCTCCCGTGAGTACTCCTAAAGAAATTTTTGCGGTGAGCGATAAGTTTTGATCTTTTGGATGAATCAGATCGCCCGAAGAGTCTGACATGAGTTATTTCTCCAATCGTTCTTTGACTTGGGAGAGGTAGATGGTGATTGTGACGACGAGGACGGTGACTATGAGGGCGTAGACGAGCTGGGAGAGGGCGACTGAGCTGCCTCTGGGGATGTAGGGCTCTACAAAGTCTTTGATAAAGGTCTGGATGGCCGCATTCCAGGCGAGGGCTGCCACGAGGCCAAAGGCCGAGGTGCAAAGGGTGAGCATCTGGGTGACTATCTCGAGATGAAACTTTTTTGACATATTGTATTTAACGCTTATTTACCGTACTATTAACGCGGTGTTGGCTGCGCGGATTCGGTACCCCGTTTTTGGTCGTGCTCGGATCGATACCTGCGGGTTCCCTGCGCGCGACAAAAAGGGATACCTCCATCTGCTCGCCTGAAATTATGTACATACCAAAATATACCATTTCTACCGATATTCTCAAAAATATTGGCTTGGTGGAAGCTGCGAAAGAGGTCATTGATAACGCACCATTGGTGCCGGCTTGGGAAGCCAAGTTCAAAGAAGACGCTAGACTGCGGGCCGCTCACTATGGAACGGCTCTGGAAGGCAATGACCTGACAATGGGGGAAGCCAAGATAATCGTGGAGCAAAATGTGGAGGATCTGGCCGCGGCCTCGGACGCGGGGGTGGTAGCCCGAGACCGGGATGTGCAGGAAGTGATCAACTACCGGGATGTACTGGAATATCTGGACCAAAAGAAAATCGAGGAATACACCAAAGAAATGCTGTGCGAGATCCAACGATTGGTCACTTATAGGATAGTTCAAACAGAACAATCGGGTAAATATAGACAAACTCAGGTGGTACTCAAGAATTCTCTGACTGGGGAAGTAGGATTTCGCCCACCAGGCTTTCATGAAGTGCCATTTCTGGTCGACGATTTTTTGCGGTGGCTGAACTCGGACTTTGGGAAGAAGGAACACCCAGTGCTTCGAGCGGGTATCGCGCATTATGTCTTGGCCGCAATTCATCCATTTGTAGAAGGAAATGGGCGGACGGCCCGGGCATTTGCCACCCTAATCTTGCTGTCTGAAGGATATGACATCAAACGCCTGTTTGCCCTGGAGGAGTATTTTGATAAAAATGCGGCTGACTACTTTGGGGCGCTCATGGAAGTGTCTAACCAGTCAACCCACTTGGAAGACCGGGATCTGACCAATTGGCTCTCGGTATTTACCCGGGCACTGGCCCTCGAGCTGACGCGGATAAAAGAAAAGATCCGAGAACTGTCTGTGGATACCCATATCAAACAGAGAATGGGGAAACAGGTAGCTCTGTCTGAACGGCAGATGCGAATCGTCGAGTATCTGAATGCGCATGGAGAGATAGCGATGGCAGGAGCGCGAAACCTGCTGACGATGGTGTCTGAGGACACGATCCTACGGGAACTCAAGGACCTTATGAATAAAGATGTGATTGTGAAGAAGGGATCGACCAAAGCGGCGAAGTATGTGCTGAAGAA
>CAYHIN010000012.1:0-20917 GCA_964356705.1 uncultured Gammaproteobacteria bacterium | reverse complement strand
TGCAAAATGGATGATCCCGTAGGTAAAAAAACATTAGACGTCATGTCTCACGCCAGCTACTACAACAGATGGCTTTTCTCCCAGATTGTTCCGTATTTAAAATCACCAGTAGTTGAAGTTGGCGCGGGCACGGGAAACTTTCTGTCATTTCTTGTAGGACATGGGTTCAAAACGACCGCCATCGACCAACACTTAGAATACCTAAAGTCTATCCAGAAAACTCATTCAGTCGAGGTATATGAGTTTGATTTACAAAAAAGTATCCTGCCCAGTGGGCTTTATAAAAAATTTAACTCCGCCATCAGCCTAAATGTCCTGGAACATATACCAAATATCTCCCAAGCCATGAAGAACATTTTTGACATGCTCGCCCCATCCGGGACAGCGTTTATTCTAGTTCCCAGTACTCCATGGGCTTACAATCGCCTGGACAAAAATCTGGGCCACGTAAAAAGATATACGATTCCCCAGATAAATTCCATCGCGAAAAGAGCCGGTTTTCAGGTAATAAAGTCGTATTACATAAATCCCTTGGGATTAATCGGTTGGATCGTGTCAGGATTAATAATGCGAAACAACAATCTCACTTCAGGCTCAGTCAAATTGTTTGACATTATTTCCAGACCATTCTTATTTATAGAAAAATTTGTTCACCCTCCTCTCGGACTTTCATTGATCACTATTCTAAAAAAATCATGAAAGTCAGCATTATCATCCCGGTTTTTAATGAGCAAAATACTATTTCAAAAATAATTGATCTAGTTAAAAAATCCAGGCTTCCCAAAGATTTCAAAAAAGAAATCATAGTAGTGGACGATGCCTCGACAGATCTCACCCCAGGTATTCTAAAAAAGCAAAGAAATATAAAGTTGATTACCCATTCATACAATCAGGGCAAAGGAGCAGCCATAAAAACCGCGCTAAACCAGGCCAAAGGTGACATCATTCTTATTCAGGATGCAGATCTTGAATATTCCCCCTCAGATTACTCCAAGTTACTGTCGCCCTTTATTTCGCCGCCATGTCAGGCTGTCTATGGTACTAGACTGGCAAATTATCCCCTTGTCCTTACGGGACCTAACAAAACTCCACTACCCATTCACTGGTTAACCAATCATCTGTTGTCAGCCCTCACCAGACTGTTATACGGAGGATCGGTGTCAGATATGGAGACTTGTTACAAAGTCGTACGGACAAAGTTGATAAAAGACTTCAGGCTCACTGCAAATCGCTTTGACTTCGAGCCAGAAATTACCGCCAAATTACTAAAAAGGGGAGTAAGCATAGTTGAAGTCCCCATCACAGTTACTCCTAGGACCTATTCCGAAGGCAAAAAAATTGGCTGGCGCGACGGCCTTAGTGCAATCTACACACTTTTCCGCTATCGTTTCCAAGACTGATGAAAATTACATTCTTAAGTTATTATTCAGGAATTTTGCCGCGTGGAGTTGAAGTTTTTGTACACAATTTAGCAAACCGTCTGATCGGCCTAGGAGATGAAGTAGAAGTAATACAGTCGGGAAATGCTTTGTCAAACTCTTTATATAGGACAATTCGTATTCCCATGCCAATAAACAACTTGGGACAAGGGTATATCTTAATCATACTAAATCAGATACTAGACTTCATAAATGGGGGAGTCTTCACTCTAAAAGCACTACGACACATCACCTCCAAGACTCAAATTGTTGTCCCCACAAATAATCGCCTGCAGGCAGTCATTATTAAATTGTGGTCGTTTTTTAGAAAGTACAAGATTTTGATTTCAGGCCATGGAGGGCCTGGTCTTGACGAAAGGATAGCTCTTTGGACTTTTCCTAATGTATTTGTAGCTCTGAGTACCCCCCAAGAGGACTGGGCAAAAAAATCGAACCCTTTTATAAAAATATTAAAAATACCAAATGGTATAGATCTAGAGGAGTTTAATCCCAAATCAAAGCCCGTTATGCTGGATCTACCTGGACCGATCGTATTGTGTGCGGCTGCAATCTGGCCATGGATGAAAAGACAGCACTTACTTATTCAGGCCATGCAGCACGTACCAAATGTCAGCCTACTTTTGGTCGGAGATGGTGAGGGGCGGGCAGAGATAGAAAAACTTGGCAACAAACTGTTGCCTGGTCGTTTTATGCTCAAATCATTTGCCCACAAAGATATGCCGGGTGTCTACACAGCTTGTGATCTGTTTGCGTACCCCACCAGTCCATGGGAATCGTTCGGTATAGTCTTACTTGAGGGAATGTCTTCCGGTTTGGGATCTGTGGTTACAGACGATCCCATTAGAAGAGAAATAGTAGGGGAAGCTGGTTTATATGTTGATCCCACAAATGTCAGGGCTTTCGCGAAAACAATTTCCGATGGTCTTCGGACCGATTGGAAAGATGCACCTAGAAAACAGGCTAGCAAGTTTTCCTGGAACGTTATTTCCCAAAAATATCAGGAATTATTTCTCCAGCTGATAACCAAATAAAATTATTATGTCCAAAATATCGGTCGCAATCATCGCAAAAAACGAAGCCACTACTATCAGCAAATGTCTCACAAGCCTAGCCGGGCTTGCAGACGATATAGTCGTGGTAATAGACCAAAGCACTACCGATACGACCAAAAAAATCTGCGAGCAAGCAGGCGTCCGGGTCTTCGTCCGCAAGTTTGATGACTTTTCTGCTCAGAGAAACTTTGCTTCAGACCAATGCCAAAACGATTGGATACTGTCAATTGACGCCGATGAGTGGCTTTCAGATGAATTACGTTCTGAAATTAAGGCTCTCGACACAGATTCCCAAAAATACTCGGCCTACTATATAAAGAGACTGAACTATATTTTTGGCAAGGCCATTCGTCACTCCAACTGGAGCCCCAATGACGACAAAAATATCAGATTTTTCCGCAGGTCCTCAGGTAGTTGGCAAGGCGCAGTCCATGAGCATATCCAGACCAAAGGAATAGTAGGGGAGTTACGCCACTTATTGTGTCACAACGCATTTGTGTCAGTCGAGCAGTTTCTGTCCAAGACAAATCATTACACCTCACTTGAATCTCCAAACTCCAACCCTCTCTTTCCCGTATGGAAGTTTTTCCGGCATTATTTTTTATACCTAGGTTTTTTAGACGGCTGGCACGGGTTATTTATTAGTTACTTGATGGCTATCTATGGTCTCGAGGTAAATATAAAAACATGTCTTTCCAAAAAATAGCACTAATTTCCATTCTATTGCTAGGATTAGCCCTCAGACTTGTCCATGTGGATCAAAGTTTTTGGCTAGACGAGGCGTCCCAAGCCCAGATGTCATCCATGTCACTGTCACAGATTTGGTCAGATAGATCGGCCGATTTTCACCCTCCCCTCTTTTACGTCCTGGCCCACTTTTGGCTCCAGCTAGGCCGCTCAGATGTATGGCTCCGTCTCCTACCCATTTCGTTTGGAGTAATAAACATCTATGTCATTTATATTTTTGCAAACAAATTACTTCCCAAGAAAAACTCTGGATTGTTGGCTAGTTTATTTCTCGCAATAGCTCCATTTCATATTTATTACTCCCAAGAGTTCAGATCTTATTCTCTCTTGTGTCTTCTCGGCACTCTCTCAATGTACTTTTTATTTAAAAAAAAGTATTTGTCCCTCGCTATCGTAAATTCCCTGCTTTTTTACTCCCATTATTCATCTGTTTTCTTAATACTAACGCAGATACTGTTAGTAACGAAGTTAGATTACAAAAAATACATAATACATAATACTTTATACTTAATACTGATCCTCCCCTGGCTACCTCAATTTGTGTCCCAGCTAGGTTCAGGGGTAAATATTGACACCTATCTTCCCGGCTGGAGATCAGTCCTCAGCACAGCCCCTCTCAAGACTCTTCCTGTCACTCTTTTCAAGATAGTAGCCGGGCGGATCAGCTTTCTCTCTCGCTATTTATACGGCTTATACATCGTGTTTGTCCTAATAGTTACATTTGCAGGATTGGTCGTGGCTCAGGCTCAGCGCCGTTTTCTTTTGGCCTGGGCATTTGGGCCCATATTTATCATGCTCGCGGTGTCTTTTTTCCTGCCTCAGAGCCAGCCGTTTAGAGTCATTTACATCCTTCCCGCTTTTATTTTGGCCTTCAGTCAGGCTGCCATGCGGTTCCCAAAATTATTTTTGACTCTACTGCTATATATATCTCTCACTGGCAATATCACTTACTTCACCCGGCCTAGGATCCAAAGAGAGCAGTGGCGCCAGGCAGTCGCTTTTTTGACGACCCGGGACTCAGTCTCAGTGGTCAAGTTTTCCGGGAGCTTTTCTCCCATTGCTTGGTATAACCCGGATCTGCCTGTAATCGCGGCCGTTCCCAGCTTTCCTGCCAAGCCGGATGAAGTAGCATCTCGTCTCATTCCTTTGTCCACTGCCCGTTCTGTGTTTGTATTTGATTACTTGGGCGAGCTGACAGATCCAAACCGAGTTACCGACCAGATAGTAAAAGAAATGGGATTTTCAGAAGTAAAAATTCATGATTTTTCTGGCGTTGGTTTTATTCGTGAGTATCACCGGTGATGACAGTTCTTCTCCAGGTATTTCATGCTCTAGTTCTTTCCCGACTTGAGTTCTTTCTGTATCCCGAGCTTTTGATCTATCCGTATCTTACCGCCAGCCGTGTTATTCCCTATGCCCAGATCCTCGATCAGCACTTTCCCGGACTCATGTTTTTTCCGATCAATTTTTTTACTCTTGGTTTCCAAGACCCCGTCTCCTTCAAATCCTTGATGATCATAATTGTTCTTATCCAGTCTGCCATTATTTATCGCCTCTCCAGATCAAAAATCTCTGTTCTCTTGTTCACGTTGTGGCAGCCTATCTTTGAGGGCAATCAGCTATGGCTGGAAACTTTTCTACCCCTGTTTCTTCTGCCGGGATTCCTTCTATTTCAAGCAGGCAATTTTTTGACTTTAGGGTTGGTTCTCGGTTTGGCCGTTGTTTTCAAGCAGACATTAATCCCGGTTGTGGCTTACGTAGGAATTACATTGCTGTTTCGCCGTAGATTCAGGCAACTTTTCATATTTTCCATCGCTGCTGTGTTCCCTTCTATTCTGATGCTGCTTTATTTTTATAGACTCGGAACATTGGCTGACTTTTGGTACTGGACAGTAGACTTCAATCTCACCGTTTTTGCAAGTCTCGGTCGCAATCTGCCTACTCTCAAGGAAGCGGCAAAAGTCATGCTTATTTTCTCCGTAGGTTTATATTGTTTTGTTCGCTATCCCAAGAGTCGGCACATGCTTTTGTGGGGACTGCTAGCTAGTCTCGAGACTTTTTCTCGCTTTGGTCTTATTCATCTGCAGCCTTTTATTCCTTTTTTGGCAGTTGCGGTTTCACTTGCAAAAAAAAGCCTCAAATTTGTGGTTTTGACCATCTTAATTTCAGTCACCTGGTTTGGCTATTTTATGTACGATACACCCAATCCTGGGGGATACAAATATTTCGATACCCACAATCTCAAGTTGATAGATATTGTAAAAAAGCACACCGATCCCGGACAAAAGATCTTTTTACTCGGTGTCCAGCCGCATGTTTACAAGGAGACCAGTACTCTGCCTCCGGCAAACATATTTGTCTTCCAGTTTCCCTGGTTTTTACAGGTGTCAGGCGGCCGCATCCTGACTTCGCTTCGGGTCGACCCACCAGAGCTAGTCCTTTTTGACACCGAAAGCAATATAGACGACCAATATCTAAGAGATTACGCCTCCTACTTGGTAGAATATATAAAGGCCCACTATCAGTTGATAGATCAGGTGGACTCAGTCCAAATATATGCGCGTCGCAATTGATGTCTCATCTCTCATATTTCAGACTGGAGTATCGCAGTACACCCAGAATTTGGTTCGCCATCTACCCGCGGAGTTACTTCTTCAGTTTGGCTTCTCACTCCGGCGCGGAGATGAGTTTCCCGCAGGAGTCAAAGTTATCCCCCTTCCTCCAACTGCTATCCATTATCTTTGGAACCAAGCTCATATGTTCCCAGTCGAAAGTTTCGTGGGTCCCGTGGGTATTTATCATTCTTCCGACTGGGCCCAAGGGCCGAGTCGTGCAAAAAAAGTCACAACTATCCATGATCTCTCGCCATTTTTGTTTCCCGAAGAAACGGGTTCCAAAATAATTGCCGCTCACACAGCCCGCATGAAGTGGGTAGTCAGAGAATGTGATGCCGTGATCTGTGTGTCCCAAAACACCGCCGCCGATTTTCAAAAATTATTCAGCTATCCCTCCTCCAAAATCCACGTAATCCACGAGGCTCTCCCTGTTCAACATTCCATCACGGCAAATACATCATACGTAATACCAGATACATCATACATATTAGCTATCGGTGCCCGCCAGCCTCGCAAAAACATTATGCGACTCATAGCTGCTTACACGAAGTATCGAGAAAAGTACTCCCTTCCCGAAAAACTCATCATAGTCGGTGAAAAACCTCATGATACATCATACAAAATACATGATACTGTTCAGTTCACCGGCCACATCTCAGACCAGCAGTTAGCCAATTACTTTGCCGGAGCACAGGCTTTTGTCTACCCTTCGTTATACGAAGGCTTCGGTCTGCCAATATTAGAAGCTTTTCATTTTGGAGTTCCAGTAGCTGCCTCCAGCACTTCATCCATTCCCGAAGTAGCCGGATCTGCTGCTATCTTATTTGATCCATTAGACGAGGAGGGGATAGCGGCAGGTATTGCCCAAGCCATCAAAGAAAAGACCAGTCTAGTCGCCCTAGGCAAAAAGCAACTCACCAAATTCAGCTGGAAAAAGACAGCAGATGAGACAATGGAGGTATATAAAGGTATATGCTAATCGGAATTGATGCCAATGAGGCAAATTTGACCGCCAACCGAGTTGGTGTAAATCAATATGCTTTTGAGCTACTGCATGCACTCTACAAGCTGGAGACCCCTCACATCTTCGTGATTTATCTCAAGTCTAAGCCCTTCGTAGATCTACCTCTGCCTCGAAAAAACTGGCACTACCGAGTTATTCCTTTCCCTAAGCTGTGGACCCAGACCAGGCTCCCCGTGGACCTGTTTACTCATGCCCCCAGTCCGACAGTGTTCTTCAGCATGACCCACTATGCTCCCAGATGGGCCCCCATGCCCACGGTAGTCGCCATCATGGACCTAGGATTTTTGAGCGCGCCCGAGCAGTTTACTCCCAAGGATTTCAACCAGCTCAAGTCTTGGACGCATTATTCGGTAAAAAATGCCAAAAAAATCATCGCTATTTCTGAATTTACAAAACAAGCCATCCAAGACAACTATGGCCGCAAGCCCGAGGATATTGTAGTCACTCCGCTGAGTTACAACTCAGACTTGTTCAAGCCCACACGCGATCCAAAGATCGTGGAAAAATATGCCATCAAGAAACCTTATATCTTATTTTTGAGCAGTCTCAAGCCCAGCAAAAACATTGAGAGGTTAATCGAGGCTTTTGCAAAACTTACAACCTCTAGGGGTGAGGTGGGTTTAGTCATCGCCGGCAAGAAAGCCTGGTTATTTGACCAGATTTTCGCCAAGGTTACGCAGTTAGGCCTGACTGACCGGGTTATTTTCACCGGTTTTGTGGACGAGGCAGACAAGCCCGCTCTCATGTCCGGTGCCAGCGCCTTTGTCCTACCCTCGCTATATGAAGGCTTTGGTATTCCCGTTCTCGAAGCCATGGCCTGTGGTACCCCCGTCGTCGTTTCCAAGATCGCCAGTTTGCCCGAAGTGGCAGGCTCAGCTGGTATCTACGTCGATCCCCTCGATGTAAATAGTATTGTCAAAGGGCTTCAGGTGGCAATCGGTCCCACAGGCGCAAAATATGGGAAAGCTGGCCTAAAAAGGGTACAATCATTTAGCTGGGAAACCTGCGCAAAGCAGACTCTAGAAGTCATTCTGAGTGCAGCGAAAAATCCAGAACAATGATCTATCAAGAAAATATCCATTTTAGTTCCAAAGGTATTTCATTTACCGACAAGCACGGCAAGCCGTTATCTATTACCGAAGCCTTTAGGAGATCTTTTGTCCGCTATTACAATTGGTATCTAGATTTTCTGTTATACATCATTCATTTGATATCAGATGTTGTCCCGATTTATCCTATTCGCAAGTTGTTTTTCGAGCTAGCAGGTCTTCGTGTCGAAAAAGGATCCACGATCCACATGCAGACTCGGTTTTTTGACCCCAAAGGCATCAAGATTGGTCGCGACACTATTATAGGCTTTAGAAGCTTTCTCGATGGGAGAGATAGTCTGAATATTGGCGATCATGTGGATATTGCCTCAGAGGTTATGATCTACAATTCCGAGCACGATCTGTCAGCTCCTGATTTTGCAGCCCGTAGCGCCCCCGTTACTATTGGCGACTATGTATTTATCGGCCCCAGAGCCATCATCATGCCCGGAGTTAGTATTGGTCGGGGAGCGGTTGTGGCCGGAGGGGCTGTGGTCACCCACGACGTACCCGAGTTTGCCATGGTGGGAGGAGTACCCGCAAAAGTCATCGGCGAGCGCAAGAACCATGAACCTCACTATCATTTGGGACGTGCCCGCCTCTTTCAATGATGCGCTTAGCCCTAAAAATAATTTTTGGTTTGGGATTTGTGATTTGTAGTCTGTATTTGTTACAGCCCGATGCGCCATTCCCAGACCCTCCACCTGGCACATATATATCCGGTGAGCCGGCAGACACCGAGAGCCCATACCGCAGGGCTTATTACTCAAATTATTCTCGAAGTGAGATCATAGATTTCTACAAGGGGACGTATCTACCTGCAACCTTATTGCGTCTAAATTATCCTCCCGAGGATGGCCAGCTCTATATCCGGGATCAGGCTCGAAGTAGTTGGCTAGAAGAGCTCATTCACCCCGGTCGCGACTCCATATATATCAACGGTTTCTATCCTACGAAACCCACCGAGCAGATAAATATCAGCGGCGTCCATTATCAAAACAAGATCATCGTCCATCAGATCCCGACCTCTTTATCTAGTCGACTCACCTCTTTGTTGCTGGCCGCTATTGGTGTTTATTTACTCACCCGGGAATATGCAAAAATTTAATATTTGGCTGCTACTGTTACTTCTCATTTTCATACCGATATATCCCAAGTTTCCCTTGCTTGGTATCTCCGGCAGTTTCGTGGCCGTCAGGCTCGAAGATTTCTTAATACTGTTTGTGGTTGGCTCTTGGGGTCTACAAAATAGGAACAGACTGGCAGAGTTGTTAAAAAAGCCAGTAAATAGAGCAATTGCGCTGTACCTATTGATCGGATTTTTTGCCCTATTCTCCGGCATTTTCCTGACTAGACTCGTAGATATAAAAGTCGGCCTTCTTCACGCTTTTAGACGAGTGGAGTACATGGCTCTTTTCTTTGTTGCTTACGATTTCTTTGTTACCAAACGTCATTTGGCGCTATTTACGAAGTCTATTCTAGTCGTCTCGAGCTTGGTCGCTTTTTATGGCTTAGGTCAGGTTTATTTGGGCTTTCCCGTTATCTCTACCTCAAACAGTGAATTTTCCAAAGGTCTAGCCCTGACTCTGGGGGCTGGAGCCCGCATAAATTCTACTTTTGCCGGTCATTACGATCTGGCCGCATTCAGTGTGTTTCCGCTTCTTCTTATCACGGGACTCCTGGCCATAAGTGCCAAGCCGCGTTGGCTACTTTTGATTCTTGGAGCCGCAGCTCACTGGACCCTCTTACTATCAGCCTCCCGTGTCTCATTTGCCAGTTTTGTCGTCTGTGCTGGTCTATTGTTATTGGCCCTGCGCAAATTCTCTTGGATCCCCTTGCTTATTATTCTTTCTCTTGTCAGCGTCATTGTCTCGCCCCAGCTGCGCGGTCGTTATCTGGAGTTCATTACCCAGATTCACGCCCAAGAAGAGTCAAAAAGTGTGGAGTCAGTCCCCGATGCACTCAAGCCTACGGCCAAGCCCGAGGACCGGTCTTTCAACATCAGACTCAATGTGGAGTGGCCCAGAGCCCTGAGGGCCGTGCAAAAAAATCCCCTCTTTGGTACCGGTTTCTCATCAGTGGGCCTGGCTACAGACAATGAATATCTGCGTACTATGGCCGAGACTGGTCTTCTGGGGCTCTTTGCGTTTCTACTTATATTCATTCGCTTTTTCAAAACCACTGCCAAATTTGTAACCAGCTATCGTCCTGATCTGGAGCACGTATTTATTCTCACCATGTCTTGTGGCATACTCAGCCTACTTTTGAACGCCGTTTTTATCGATGTCTTCGCGGCATCAAAGATCGCCCTGTTCGCCTGGCTAGTCATGGGAGTTACCGAAAAAGTAAAATCAGAATACAATCACGTATGATTTTCAAAAAGATTCATCTCTTCATTCTTGGTTTCTTACTCATCTTAGGTTTTGCGGTTCGCCTATATAAGATAGACAATCCCATTGCCGACTGGCACTCCTGGCGCCAGGCAGACACCTCTGCCGTGACTCGCAATTTTGTAAAACTAGGCGTCGACATCTTGTATCCCAGATACGACGACTATTCCGATGTGTCGGGCAATGGCTTGTTCAATCCAAACGGATATCGATACGTAGAATTCCCTATTTTCAACCTTCTCCATTATTCATTATTCAGTATTCTGAGTTCATTTGGAGTTACTCTGGAGATGGCCGGTCGCCTGACTTCAGTTCTGGCCTCTTTGGTCTCCACCATTTTTCTATATCTAATAGTCACTCGCAGGACAAACAAGTCCACGGGACTTCTGGCCGCTTTCTTTTATCTGTTTCTGCCCTACAACATATTTTTTACCAGAGTAGTTCTACCCGATCCGCTTATGGTCACCCTATTTCTGGCCGCTCTCTACTTCAATGATCTCAAAAAAAATACTTTGACACTGATTTTTGGTTCGCTCGCCATATTAGTAAAGCCCATTGCTATCTTCTTTTTACTTCCCATATATCTGACCAACTTCTGGCTTGGTTTGGTCATGCTGGCCCCCTTTGGTCTGTGGCGCTTGTGGTCACATAGACACCCGGAAGGCATTCCTGCAAGTCTTTGGCTTCTAAATGGCAATCATATTCGCTTCAAAGGCGCCTTCTTTCAGTGGATATTTGGCACCCGGATTGGGGCACTCATTCTAGGTAAGTGGGCGATCTGGCCATTTATAGTCGGTATCGTTTCGGCCAGTCCCAGTTTCCTGATCTGGATCATCTCTTCCATGCTGTATTTGTTTACTTTTGCCATGGGCAACGTCCATCACGACTACTATCAGATACCCATTATTCCTTCAATTGCTGTGTTACTCGCTATAGGTTCCTACAGCATCTGGCATACAAAGGTCCGGACCTTACTTTCTCGCCTGTTGCTAGTCGCCTGTATTTTATTTGGTCTGGCCTTTTCTTGGTATGACGTCCGGGGGCTATATCAGATAAACAACTGGTCCATTGTTCATGCTGGTCGGGCCGCGGACAAACTATTGCCCAAAGACGCTATCGTCATTGCCCCATACACAGGCGACACTGCTTTCTTGTATCAGACCAACAGGCCCGGATTTGCTTACCTGTATCTGCCAGAAAAAGATCTCAAAGACAAATACGGTGCCATGTATTACATCTCAGTCAATTATGACGATCATACCAATCGGATCATCAACAAGTACATTACCCTCGAGCGCACTTCCGAGTACGTGATAGTCAAGCTAGAAGAACCAATTCGTGACGTAGTGAAATGAAAATTTTGATGCTCGTCCCATATCTGCCGTATCCGCCATTTGAAGGCGGGCAGATCCGTTCATACAAACTGATCAAACTCTTGTCAGAACACCACGACATCACTCTCGTCTGTTTTACTCGTGAGCACAACACCCCCGATCAGATCGAGCACATGAAGCAGTTCTGTAAAAAAATTATAGTTATAGAGAGAGGAAAGACCTGGACCATAAAAAACATTCTTCGCACCGGCTTTTCCATTTATCCCTTTTTGATCAATATTTATTTCTCTCCAAAGACCCAGCAGCTTTTAGCAGACGAGCTCTCAAATACCAGTTACGACCTCATTCACGCCGAGATGTTTTACACCCTGCCATATCTACCAAAGCACAATATCCCCACCATTCTAGTCGAGCAGACCATCATGTCTCGGGTTTTTGGCCACCAGGCCAAGACGGACAAGCGTATTTGGTTTCGCCCCCTCATGGTCTTGGATATTCTCAAGATGAAGTTTTGGGAAAAATATTATTGGAGCCGAGTAGACAGACTCGTGACGGTCTCAGAGGAGGATGCCACCGTGATCAAAAAGATGATTCCAGGGATAAAGATAGATATCGTCCCAAATGGAGTGGGTGAAGACTTCACAAATTTGCCCCGAAAGATTCATTACAATCACACTCTCTATTACATGGGCGATTACAAATGGATCCAAAATTGGGAAGCAGTCGATCTTCTCGCAAACAAAGTCTTTCCTTTAGTAAAAAAAGACATCCCAGATGCCAAGCTTATAATAGCCGGCAAGTTTCCCACCCCCGAAGTCCTCTCTCTGGCTTCCCGTGACATAGAAGTCCTCGAGTTCAAAGGCAATGATGGCAGCAGCGTAGTCAGCGCTTGCATGAAGTCAGGCCTTTTTGTGGCTCCTATGTATGCCCCAGGTGGGACGAGGTTAAAGATCTTGGCCTCAATGGCTGCCATGATGCCAGTCGTGACCACGCCCATCGGAGCCGAAGGTTACGGAGCCGTCGATGGCAAGTCTATTCTTATAGGTGACCGCCCAGAGGATCTGGCCGCCCAATCCGTCCGAGTCCTAAAGGACAAATTGCTCTACAACACGATAGCTGAAAATGCCCGCAAATTAGTAGACACCAAGTTTACTTGGGAACCCATCGCAAAAAAGCTAGAATCAATCTATGAAGAGCTTATCCATCATCATTCTTAGCTACAATGTCCAAAAACTTATTTTGGACTGTCTGGCCTCGATTCCCACTCACCCAGACTGGGAGATCATAGTCCCGGACAATGGATCGACAGACGATTCTGTGTCCCAGATCAAAAAAAAGTTTCCCAAGGTAAAAATCATCGAGAACCAAAAAAACTTAGGCTTTGCTGCCGGAAACAATATTGGGATCAACAAATCAGAAGGGGAGTATGTGCTACTTCTCAATCCAGACACCATTGTGTATCCCAACACCATAGAAACTGTTTTGGAATATCTGAAAAAAAACCTCTACGTGGGAGCTGCCACTTGCCGCGTCGAGCTGGCAGACGGCTCACTCGACTATTCCAGTCACCGCGGCTTTCCCGATCCTATAGGATCGTTGCTGCACTTCATTGGCTTGAAAAATTTATCTAACTACTCAAGTGGTCATCTTGCCCGCGAAGCGCGAGCCGAACAGGCTCGGAGAAGCGAAGGATCTATCCACGAAATCGACTCACTCACCGGAGCCTTTGCTCTTATTAGAAGATCAGCCGGAGATCAGGTGGGCTGGCTAGACGAAGATTATTTTTGGAACGGCGAAGATATAGATTTTTGTTACAAGCTAAAACAAGCCGCGTGGAAAATCGTTTTCATGCCAGAGATAAAAATTACTCATTTCAAAGGTTCTTCCGCCAAAGTCAGCCGTGACACTAGACTGGCCTGGGCAAAAAATTCGACCGACGTTATGCGACTCTTTTATTCCAAACATCTGGCCCATAAATACCCAATCTTTCTTAACTGGGCTGTATACTTTGGGATATGGTTACTTCGCCAAAAAAGACTACTATCTGCATAGACGCCAGGTTTTGGGGGACTAGACACACCGGAATTGGTAGATATGTAGAAAATCTTGTGGATCACTTGCCAGAAGATCCCAGCACTCAGATCATTCTAATTGTTTCACAAGATCTAAAAGATGAGCCCAAGCTTGCTCGTTTCAAAAAGTTTTTTGCATCTCATCATCCGTACTCAGTTTTGTCTCTTTTTGAAATGTCTATCCTCCTGCATCAGATCAAGCCCGATTTACTACACGTTCCCCACATCACTATCCCGATTTTCTGGCCAGGAAAAATCATTGTCACGATTCATGATTTGATAAAACACTCAAATCCGAGTCCTGAGTCTAGTACTAAGCCCAGTATTATTTATTGGCTAAAATTTGTTGAGTACCTAGCCATGTTTCACTTCACGCTCTGGAGAGCCAGTCACATCATCGTGCCTTCAAAATATTGGAAAGATGTATTGCACTCCAAATATGGCCTGGATTACTCCCGTATTTCAGTTACTTACGAGGGTGTAGACACAAGGTTCAAAAGACTAGCCGCTCCCGATATCGATCTTCCCGATCACCCATATGTTTTATATGTGGGCAATGTCTATCCTCACAAAAATATCCCCACTCTTCTATCTGCTATCAAAGAGCTAAATGGTCAGGTCTTGCTGGTCATCGCCTGCGCCAGATCAGTGTTTACCGCCAGACTACAAAAGATTATTGATCAGGAGAATTTGGGCAAATGGGTCAGACTTGTGGGCTTCGTATCCGACTCTGAGCTTAAATCGTTGTATCAAAACGCCATGGCTTTTGTGTTTCCCTCACTTATCGAAGGCTTTGGTTTGCCAGGCCTTGAGGCTATGAGTCTAGGTTGTCCGGTCATTTCCTCAAATGCGACCTGCCTGCCCGAGATCTATGGCGACTCTGTTCTTTATTTCTCTCCCCACGATTCTCATGACTTAGTAGACAAGATTCAAGCTGTTTTAGTCAATGACAGTCTTCGCGCCAAGCTCATAAAAAAAGGTCTAGCCCAATCTGCCAAGTACTCATGGGCTAAAATGGGTCGACTCACATGGGAGATATACCAAAAAACGTTGCACTGATTTATGACCGTGTAAACAAGTGGGGTGGAGCCGAAAAAGTCCTCCTGGCCTTGCATGAGATTTTTCCAGATGCTCCCCTTTACACTAGTGTCTACCACAGTCAGTCCGCCCCGTGGGCAAAAGTGTTCCCAAAGATCATCCCCAGCTTCCTTCAAGGGTTTCCTCTCGCCCAGTCTCATCACGAGCTATACGCTTGGGCAACGCCGATCGCTTTTGAGACTTTAGATTTAGGAGGTTACGACGCAGTTGTGTCTGTCACCTCGTCCGATGCCAAAGCTGTTATAACGGGCCCCACCACTTTTCATCTCTGTTATTGTCTTACTCCCACGCGCTATCTCTATTCCCACCCGGTCGTTCCTTGGCCTATATCTTCTTATCTTAAGAGGTGGGACAGGATCGCCAGTAGGCGTCCTGACTCTTACATCGCCATTTCCGGAGTCGTCCAAGATCGGATCAAGCAGTATTACGGCCAGGACTCCCAGATCGTATATCCCCCTGTAGATTTAGAAATATTTAAAGATACAAAATACATGATACGTGATACAAAATACTTTCTGGCCGTAAACAGACTTGTTTATCACAAGCAACCTGAGGTGCTTGTGGAGGTTTTCAACGAGCTAAATCTCCCTCTGACCATGATTGGCTCAGGCCATATGTATTCTAGGCTCGTGCAAATGGCCAAGCCCAATATCTCGATTCTAAACCATGTCACCGACGCTGAATTGGTGTCTCACTACAAGGCTGCATTGGCTTATGTATCCGTTCACGAAGAAGATTTTGGTATTGCTTATGTGGAGGCCCAGGCCGCAGGGCTACCCATACTAGCCCTAAATCGTGGGGGAGTGCGTGACATAGTAACTCACGGCCAGACTGGACTATTGTTGGATTCTATAGATGAGCTCAAGTCCGCAATCATTAATTTCTCAAGTTACAAGTTCAATTCGCAATTAGCCATTAGCAATTCGAGAGTTTTTTCGAAAGCGCGCTTTCAGTCTGAATTTGCTAAAGTATTCAAAGCAGAATGGGAGAAGTACAAAAGCACCTCTACGTCTTGATCCTAGCCGGCGGCGGCGGCACCCGCCTCTGGCCCATGTCCAGAAATGACAAACCCAAGCAATTTGCAAAATTGTTCAGTGGTAAATCCCTCTTCGAAATTACTTTAGAAAGAGCTCAAAAGCTCACAACCAAGTCAAAAATATTTGTTTCCACCTCGTCAAAATATATATCCCAGATAAAAAAACTCGCTCCCATGATTCCTCACGAAAATATTATCTCAGAGCCAATGCGCAGGGACACCGCAATGGCCCACGGGTTAGGCGCTCTATATATCTATAACCGGGATCCAGAAGCAGTCATCGCAAACTTTGCTTCAGATCATTTAATCTCTCCTATGAGCACCTTTGTCTCTACTTTAAATAAGGCTGCAGATGCCGCCTTTATCTATGACTATGTAGTTACTGTCGGTCTCAAACCACGATACGCACATACTGGACTAGGCCACATTAAAGCTCACAAGCAATTGGAGGAGAAAGCCGGCCTATTGGTGGGTGAGAAATTCGTCGAGAAGCCAGATCTATCCACAGCAAAAAAATACACTGACAGTAGGCAGTATTATTGGAATGCCGATATATGTGTATACAAAGCCAGGCTGTTTTTAGACCTGTTAAAAAAACATTCGCCCAAAACTTGTGCTATGTATCCCAAGATTGTGAAGGCAATGCAAGAAGGTGATGAAAAATCAGCGATCTCTCTAGCATTTCAAATGGCCCCTTCCATATCTATCGATTACGCAATTTGGGAAAAATTGACTAAATTTATCTGCGTCCCTGCTTCTTTTAATTGGACGGACGTTGGTGACTGGCAAGAAGTCTGGAAAAATTTACCACATGACAAGTTGGGCAACGTCATCGCCGGGCCAAATGGTAATGGCCAATATATCGGTGAAGACTCCAGTAACAATTTAATTTTTTTAGACAAACCATTGATTGCCACAGTCGGCATCAAAGATATGGTGATAGTAGAAACTGAGGATGCACTCCTCATTTGCCCTAAGGACGATTCTCAGTCTGTAAAAAAGATCGTGGAGATGTTAAAAATACAGAAACTTGATCAATATCTCTGACATGGGCTACCCCATTTTAAAAAGGACAATAGATTTGGTTCTCGCATTCACGCTTGGTTTTTTATTTCTACCGTTTTGCCTAGTCGCAGCAATAGCCATCAAACTAGAATCTCCAGTTGGTCCTATTTTTGCAGACATTCCACCCCGAGTCGGAAAAAATGGTAAGAAATTTTTTACTTACAAATTCCGCTCCATGATCCCAAATTCATATGCGATGATGCGCACCAATCCCGAATTTGCAAAGTTATTTGAAGAGTATAAAAGGAGTGGTTATAAGTTGCGCGAAGATCCCAGGGTTACAAAAGTGGGCAAATTCATTCGCAAATATTCAATCGATGAGATCCCCCAGTTTATAAATGTGATTCGGGGCGAAATGAGTGTCGTGGGTCCCAGACCGTATTATGCAGACGAGCTTCGTGAACAAGAGGAGAAATACCCGCGCACAGCGGAATCAATAAAGGCGACTCTTACTGTGTGTCCTGGTATCACGGGCCAATGGCAAGTTAGTGGCCGAAGCGATATAAATTTTGAAAAAAGGATCGAGCTAGATGCCCACTATGCTCGCAATCTTTCGCTATGGTATGATTTAAAAATTCTGGCCAAAACTCCTTTTGCCATGTTATCTGGCCGAGGCGCAGTATGACAAATTTGATCGATCACCAGCTAGTTCATTCTCTTGAGAATGACACCTCTCATTCTTGGGTCTCTTTTTTTGTCAAAACCTTTGGGATCATCGCAGTCGTAATCGTGGTTCTGGGCATATTGGGTTACTTCTTGCTATTTGCTCCCACCAAAAAATTAGTCGCCTCTATTCGCACTCTCCAAAACACAGCTACTGCAGTATCCCCTTTTATCAAAGCCCAAGATCTAGCGGGTACCAAAGACCAGCTGACCAAAGTAGACTCAGATCTGGCAAAAGTCCAATCCGATTTTGACAAACTAGCCTGGACCCGCGCCATTCCCTGGGTCGGCGATTACTACCGAGACGGGGGCCACGGTCTGAATGCTGCCAAAGAGCTTATTGTCGCCGCAAACCTAAGTATCGACGCCATTGCTCCTTATGCCGACGTCATTGGTCTCAAAGGTTTGGCGACAACTGGCGACGGCGCCAAGACTGCCCAAGATCGCATCACTTTCATAGTCAATACTCTAGACAAGATCAAGCCCCAGCTAGATGGTATCGCCACTCATATAGAAGCTGCTCGCCGTGAAGCAGACCAGATCGATCCGGGAAGATACCCTGAGGATTTTCGTGGAGTCGCCGTCAGATCACAGCTCACGACAGGTATAAATGTCCTCAACCAGGCCGCAGTCCTGCTGTCAGATGCCAAACCTCTGATCGAATCGATGCCTTACATCCTAGGCAACAGTGGCCTGCGCAAATATCTGGTCATCTTCCAAAACGACGCCGAGCTACGCCCCACCGGAGGGTTCATGACCGGTTATGCCATCGTCAATGTCGAAAAGGGCAAGATCAGCGTAGTTCAGTCTGACGATATCTACAAATTAGACGAAAAATTCCCCAAGCGGATACCCGCTCCCGAGCCTATAAAAAAGTATCACCCCAATGTCCCTTACTGGTATTTGCGTGACCAAAATCTCTCTCCAGATTTCAAAGTTTCTATGGAGACCTTCCTCCCAAATTATGATCTGACCAAGTCTCCCAAGGTCGACGGTGTCATCGCCATGGACACCCAAGTTCTAGTCGAGCTGCTCAAAGTGACAGGCAGGATTGGCGTCCCGGGATATGGCAATTTTTCAGCGGACAACGATGAGAGGTGCAACTGTCCATCCGCTTTTTATGAGCTCCAGATCCTATCAGGATCAGAGGAACCAGTGGTCTGGGATTCTGTATCCGGAAAGATTGTCCAAGCTCCAGCCAACTACGGTACTCGTAAGCAGTTCCTAGGCCCAGTCATGTACTCCATACTGGCAAATGTCATGGCCCAGCCAAAAGCCAAGTTCCCCATGCTCTTCCAGGCGGCCATTAATTCTATCCAGGGCAAGCACGCTCTGATGTACTTCTCCGACCCCAAAATTCAGGGGGCGGTAGAGAGCTTCAATCTCGCCGGTCGTATGTCCGAATCTGAAGAGGATTATCTGGCCATAGTGGATACC
Source organism: uncultured Gammaproteobacteria bacterium (assembly GCA_964356705.1). GTDB lineage: Bacteria > Patescibacteriota > Microgenomatia > CAZETR01 > Amesbacteraceae > CAYHIN01. The sequence continues at coordinate 1,857 of CAYHIN010000012.1, read as the reverse complement.
AACTTTTCCGGTGGTAAGACAAATATCTGGGTAAAGTACAAAGCCGACCAAAAGATCGAAGTCGCAGGCGATGGCACAGTGACGAAGACCCTGACTCTGACCTATGACAATCCCCAAGAAGGCAGAGTCAAGATCGAGTCAGGCCGGAGTCTAAACGGTCTATTTCGTGATTGGGTGAGAGTCTATGTCCCCAAGGGCAGTGAGCTGATCGAGGCCAAAGGTTTTGAGACCGGCCAGGCCACCAGTGAGGATCTAGGCAAGACTGTCTTCGAGGGCTTCTTCACTCTCGCTCCACTCAACACCAAAGTGATCAGTCTCAAATACAAGTTGCCCTTCAAGCTCAAGTCTCCGTACAGTCTGGTCATCCAAAAACAGGCCGGTGCCAAAGACTTTCCTTACACGACTACTATCAACAACCGAAAGCAGCCCGAGATCATTCTAAGCGCCGACCAAAGCCTCAAATTGGCATATTAACTTAGCGTGTCATCCTGAGGCGCGCCGAAGGATCCAGACTAGATTCTTCACTTCGCTCAGAATGACAATACAATGAATTCTTACAAAATCGAGGGCGTCATTCTCAAGCGTACGAATTTTGGTGAAGCCGGCAAATTATTAACTATCTTTACTCGTGATCAGGGCAAGATTACGGTCAAAGCCGTAGGTGTCAGAAAGACTTTGTCCAAACGGGCCGGTAGTGTGGAGCTGTTCAATCACATAAGAGCCGTCGTCATCAAAGGTCGGGGAGATCTGGATACTCTGGCCGAAGTCCAGCTAGTCAATCCGTTTTCTTCTTGGCGCCCGCACATTGGTAGAGTCACACTGGCCTACCAATTAGCCGAGGTCGTAGACAAACTCACCCCCGATCACCAACCACATCCAGAAATATTTGATATTCTGGTTTCGTCCTTATCTAAACTGTCAGTTTTAGGTTCAGACTGGCAATTAGCAATTGGCAATTGGCAGTTAGCAATTTTGCAAGAACTCGGCTATCTCGAAAAAGGTCAACCGTTCAAAGGCGATATCCAAAAGCTGATCGAGGAAACTAGTCAGCGCCCGCTCAACTCCCCCAAGCTACTGGCAAAACTCAAATAACACCACACTGTAGCCCATTTACATCATTGTAACGACCGTTACAACTATGTAAATCCTTTCCAAGACCAATTTGAGGTAGAATAACTTCATGGATCTGATATGAAAGGAGCCTACCACTCGCTTACGCTTGTGGACCCTTTCATATATCTCGATTATCAATATGAATAATCTCGTTATGGAAAAAGTAGTCGCACTTTGTAAAAGAAGGGGATTTGTATTTCCCGGCTCCGAGATTTACGGCGGACTCTCAAATTCGTGGGATTTCGGTCCAGTGGGCATTCAGCTCAAAAAAAATATCAAGGATTTGTGGTGGAAGACGTTCGTAGAGAATAGAGACGATGTCTTGGGTATGGAATCAACGGTTATCATGAGTCCGAAAGTATGGGAAGCCTCAGGCCACATTGCAGGATTCTCTGATCCACTTCGGGAATGCAAGAAATGTCACAAAAGATTCAGGGGAGACCACTGGGAAGAAATTTCAAATCATTTGCCAAAAACTTCGACCGGAAACCTTGACCACGCAATGCTCATATACTTTTGTAATGACAGTCAACCTCACAAAGAAGAAAACTTGACCGAAATTAGAGACTTTAACTTAATGTTTAAAACATTTCTTGGTCCAGTGGAGGATGCGAGCCACGTTACCTATCTGCGGCCGGAAACCGCGCAATCAATGTTTACAAACTTTAAGTTGGTGCAGGAAAGCATGCGCCAGAAAGTGCCTTTTGGTATTGCGCAGATGGGGAAATCATTTCGCAATGAGAT
>CAYHIN010000011.1:6130-21268 GCA_964356705.1 uncultured Gammaproteobacteria bacterium | reverse complement strand
ACTATTGCCAAGCTTGCTAAAACAAATGACGTCCATCTGATCTGTGTCACTGATGGCAATCATGGAGAGAAAGGCCTCAAGAGCATCCGCAATCAGGAGCTCATATCCTCAGCAAAAATTCTCGGAGTCAAAAACGTCATTTTCTTTGATTTTGCCGATGGCGAACTATCAAACAATTCGTATCACTCTCTGGAGTCACAACTCAAAACAGAACTAGATAAGCTTACGCCCAAGACAGTCATCACTTTTCATCCCAATGGAGTATCAGGCCACATAGATCATATGGTCGTCACTTCTGTGATAGATCATCTATTTCCCAAGCTCAACTATCTAAAAAAGATCATGTATTACGCAATGCGTGACCTGGAGCGCAAGGAGATCGGTGATTATTTCGTCCACATGCCAGCAGGTCTTTCCAAAGATCAGGCAGACGAAGTTGTGGATGTGTCGCAAGAATGGCTTCAGTTTGTAAACGCCGTTCGAGCTCACAAGTCTCAGTCGAGTGATGCAGATTGGGTGCTGGGAATAGCCGAAAAACTCCCCAAAGAAGAGTACTTCATTGTAAGATCAAAGTAGTGAAAAAACTAGTTATCTCGCTATTTATTCTTTGCACTTTGCACTTAGCACTTAGCACTGCTGCCTACGGCAGCTTTGATTTTCCTGCCAAATACGAAGTCACCTATACTTATTCTCTTGATCGGGCGACAAAGGTCCACAAAAAGATCACTCTTACCAACCGCTTTTCCCAGTTATATCCTACTTCATACCAGCTAGAGATAACCGGTGAGACTCCAGAAAACATAATCGCCCGTGATAACGGCGGCCAGCTAGAGTACAAGACGATTCCCTCAGGAGGAGATACCCTCTTTTATATCTTTGAGTTCAATCGACCAGTTCCGGGCAAAGGAAAGAGCTATACCTTTGATGTCTATTACGATCTACCGACTCCCGTGTCCGAATCGAGTCTGTGGAAGATCGCTTTACCTCAGGCCGGAAACATCGATCCAAACGACATCTACAATCTAAATCTTTTGGTACCATCCGAATACGGTCCTCTTATCACTTCAGAGCCAAAACCTTATTCGATAAGTACTTCCTCACACCCTGGTTTTCATCATCTCAGCTATGCATCAGACAGTCTGGTCACCAAAGGCGGGATTGCCCAGTTTGGTTACGCACCCAAACCATTGGACATCAGTCTAAAATACCCTCTCCAATTATTTCCCCCACTCGTAACCAAATTAAAGCTCGAGATCACAAATCCCAACCACATCTCTCAAGATCCCCAGACCATCTATCTGGAGTCCAAAAATCTTCCTCTGGTCACAGCAGAGCTCCAAATCCCCAGACTCGACCCAGACCAAACGCTAGTCATAGACGTGCCTCTAAAAACCATTTTTGTTCCCCAATTGCTTCCCAAGAGTCTGACTTTGACCATAGCAGAAGAGCAGATCCACTATAATATCCCAGATTATCTATTTTTCGGCTGGTATGGCGCCTGTATCATCATCATCACATCCACTCTGGCATATTGTGGTCACTCTGCCCACAAAGCCGGGAGTCTACATCTACAAAGACGAAAAAAATAAGATCATTTACGTAGGCAAAGCCAAAAACCTCCGCGACCGAGTAAAAAGCTACTTCCAGCCTCCGACTCAGCTGGGTCCCAAGACCGCCCAGCTTGTGGAAAATATTGCCTCCATCGAACACATCGAAGTAGGTTCAGAGATCGAAGCTCTGCTGCTCGAGTCCAGCCTCATAAAAAAGTTTAGACCTTTTTTCAACATTGCCGCCAAAGACGACAAATCTCCTTACTATATTCACATCACCAAAGAGACTTACCCCAAGCCAGTCATAAACCACCAACCGAACCGGGCTGTAGCCGGACCTTTTTTATCCGGCTTGATAGCCCGGAAAGTTCTCAAGTTATTTAGACACATCGCCCCATACTGCACAGCCGGCCTGACTGCCGGTAGGCAGGTAAAAAAACCGTGTTTTTATTCTCATCTGGGTTTATGTAACCCCTGTCCAGCTTCTAGCCATATAGCCATTCAACAATATAGCAATAATATCAAGCGACTCAAATCACTTCTTCAGGGCAACTTCTCACGAGTCAGATCAGATCTTGATCATCAGATGCAATCAGCCTCCAAATCCCAAGATTACGAACAAGCCGCCCTGCTTAGAGATCAGTTATCAGCCCTCAGCCAGCTCACAACAGCTCACATTCTTCCTGAGGAATATATCTCAAATCCCAATCTCACCCAAGACAAACGCGCTGAATCTATAGAGTCGTTAAAGGCTGTCATCCTGAACGCAGTGAAGGATCCAGAAAAGTTTTCGTTATCTCGCATCGAACTATATGACAACGCCCATCTTGCAGGTGATTCAGCCACTGGAGCCATGGTCGTGGCCATAGATGGAGAAATCACCCCCCGCAACTATCGCCATTTCACGGTTCGATCAAAAAAATCAAACAGCGACGTAGACATGATGGCCGAAGTCTTGACCCGTAGACTCAAGCGGACCGACTGGCCCATGCCAGACTTGATCGTCCTCGACGGGGGACTCCCACAGTTGTCGGTCGTGAATAGTCATCCTGAGTGGAACGAAGGATCCAGAAATATTACGGTCATCGCCCTTGCCAAACGCGATGAGATCATCTACACAACCGACAAAAAAGAGATCAAGTTGTCCAAAGATCATCCCGGCTTAAAGCTTCTTATGCGTCTTCGCGACGAAGCCCATCGCTTCAGTAGACGCCTGCATCATAAACACAGAAAAAAGAAAATGCTAAACTAAAATAATGTTAAGAATCCTTCTTAGATCAATAGCAATCAATCTCGCTTGTGTCTACGTCACTATTCAGATTCTTTCCGGAGTGGTCACATACATCGGCGGCATCCAGACCCTTCTTATGGCCTCAGTGGGCATCGCCGGCGTCAATCTGATAGTCAAGCCACTCATCAATCTTTTGCTTCTTCCCATCCATCTTGTAACCCTAGGCGTCTTTCGCTGGCTCGCCAACCTCGCCACTCTCTATATAGTCACCTGGCTTATCCCAAATCTTCAGATCCACGCTTTCACCTTCCCCGGCCTCGATCTCAAATATCTCATCATCCCCAGCATTTACTTTACCGCCTTCGGCGCCTTTCTCATCACCACTCTCGTCCTCACACTCACTTTCCACTTCATATACTGGTTGCTGCAGGACTGATATAATAACCCAAGTGAAAGCAGTTCTTGATATCGCTCAAATAGTAGTCAGTGTTGCCCTAGCTGGACTTGTCCTACTTCAAGCCAAAGGCACAGGCCTGGGCCGTTCATTCAAATCCACCTCATTTCACTCCAGAAGGGGAGTGGAGAGTCTAGTTTTCAAAACGACCATAGTCCTGGCTATAGTCTTTGTCTGCCTGTCACTCTTTGGGCATTTCGTGTAACACATGTACAAAAAACTTCGTTTTGCAGCCCGACTTACGACTGCCTTGTTTACAAAATATTATCTCGCCATCATTTTGGGCCTAGTCCTGGGCATTGCGAGTTTCATCGGCCTCCCACCACTTCTGGCCAGACTGCCTTACATCCGTCCCACAATAACTACTGCACTTGTGGGCCGTTTTACAGAAAAGGAATTGCCAAATACGGTTCTCCAAAAGATGTCCATCGGCTTGACGACTATCGGTGAGAGCGGCGTCCCCGCCCCGGGACTAGCTCAGAGTTGGGAAGCCACAGACAGTGGCAAAGTATATATCTTCACCCTGTCTCCAGATCTCAGGTGGCACGACGGCACTTCTGTAAAGAGTTCAGACATCAGTCTCAACTTCAAAGACGCCGAAGTTGAGATACGAGATGATACTCATTTACAGATCAAGCTCCAAAACCCGTTCGCCCCTCTAGCCAGTATCGTCGCCAGACCTCTCTTCAAGTCCGAAAAAAATAGTCGTCTCGTGGGCGTGGGTTCCTACAAGCTCAGATCTGTTCGAAAAAACGGCAGCTTCGTAGAATCAATTATCCTGGCCCCGATCGAAAAAGATTCCAAGCTGCCCTTACTCAAATACAATTTTTACGCCACTCAATCCCAGGCTAGAACCGCCTTCAAGCTAGGTTTGGTCCAGATCGTCTCTAGCGTCAGTGAAACGGGAGATTTGGCCTCTTGGCCAAATCTGGAGGTAGCAAACCAAGTCGCCATCGATCGTCACGTAGTCTTGTTTTTCGATACGTCTGGCGATCTTTTTTCAGGAGCCAGTGGCAAAAATCTCCGTCTCGCCCTAAATTATGCTATCGACAAATCCCGGTACCAGGCCAGAAGCATTGGCCCCCTGTCTTCCTCATCCTGGGCGTTCAATAATACTATTCGCAAATACGATTTCGACCTCAAGCGCGCCAAAGACCTTTTTTCCAAAGTGGAAAAGCAACCCGAGGAAATAGATCTCGTCACTTTACCCATCTATGAGCAGGCCGCAAATCAGATCAAGACTGACTGGGAAGCCCTCGGACTAAAAGTAAATATCAAGGTGAACCAGGACATCCCAGACAAATACGAAGCTTTATTGGTCGCCCAAGTCATTCCGACCGACCCCGATCAGTACAACTTCTGGCATTCTACCCAGACCGGCACCAATCTCAGTCGGTTCAACAATCCCAGGATTGATAAGCTCCTCGAGGACGGCAGAAAGACTCTCGACCTGACCGAGCGTAAAAAGCTATATGCCGACTTCCAGCGCTTCTTGCTAGACGAGTCTCCCGCCGTATTCCTCTACTTCCCCGAGACATACACTATAACTAAGAAATAATTTGTCATCCTGAACCGCAGTGAAGGATCCAGTTCCGCGCAGCAAATGGGTATTGACAGACATTTAGCACTCATGTTACCTTAGTGCCAGTTGAGGACCACAAGTAGCAATAAAAAATCCGCTTCCCAAAAGCGGATTTTTAGTATATATACATCTTAGTGAAAAAAAATATATCATTTTGGAGCGTCCTTATCTCTCTTTTTGTTTTAAGTTTTCAGTTTTCTGCTGTTTCAGCTGCCCCTCCGGCCGGCTTCCAAACCACCCAAATAATCGGCTCAGGCCTTACCAATCCTACAGGCTTTGACTTTGCCCCCGATGGTCGGATTTTTATTCTTGAGCAAACAGGCAAGGTCCTGATTTACAAAAACGGCAATCTCCTAGGCACTCCCTTTACAACCGTTCCAGTAAGTCAGGCCGGAGGCGATCTGGGTCTTTTGGGCATAACCTTTGATCCCCAGTTTGCGACAAATCATTATGTCTACTTCTATTACACCTCAAACACCTCCAGAAGTACCATCGCCCGCTACGACGCGACAGGAGATACTTCAGCAGGTAGTCCAAACATTCTTTATGAGTCACCAGATGTGACCCAGGTCTACCACGCCGGGGGCACTGTCCGCTTTGGCGTCGACGGAAAACTCTATTTTTCAATAGGGGACAACGGATATTCTGCAAATGCCCAAAATTTCTCAAACTCTTTTGGCAAGATTCATCGCATAAACAAAGACGGCTCAGTGCCGTCCGACAATCCATATTTTGGCCAAGCTGGAAGACTAAATACTATATGGGCACATGGTCTGCGAAATCCTTTTCGTTTTCAGTTTGATAGCACATCTGACCGACTCTACGTAGGCGACGTCGGTGAACAGACCTGGGAAGAAATCGATATCATCTCAAAAGGGGCCAACTATGGTTGGCCCACATGTGAAGGCACCTGTGGGACAGCCGGTATGACCAATCCTACTCATGTCTACAATCACAATGGTGGCAGCGCCTCAGTCACAGGTGGGTTCGTATATCACGGCAATATGTTCCCCTCGACATATCAGAACCGTTATTTCTTTGCCGACTACGCCAAAGGTTTTATAAATACTTTGACGCTGGATGCGAACGGCAACTCTACTGGTGTCCAGACATTCGATAGCGCAGCCGGAACTCCCGTTGATCTAAAGCAAGCCCCAGATGGTTCCATGTATTATCTAAATATTTTCCCCGCTCGACTTTACAGAACTACCAGTACCATAGCAAATCAAACACCCACTGCCAGGTCAGCTGCAAACATACTCTCCGGTCAGCCACCTCTTACAGTTCTTTTTTCATCCACTGGTAGCTCAGATCCCGAAGGTACTACTCTAACTTACAATTGGAACTTTGGCGACGGATCCAGCTCCACTCAAGCAAATCCCACCAAGATTTACAGCTTAAAAGGTAAGTTTACAGTAATTCTCACAGTCTCCGATGGCACCAATTCCGCCCAAGCCGCCCCAATTATTATCCAAGTCGGTACTCCACCGACACTCAATATCACAAGTCCAGTTCACGCCTCGACTTACAAAGCAGGGGATACGATCAATTACGCCTCAATAGGCCAAAATAGTTCGGGCACAAACCTACCAGATTCAGCTTTCACGACCGAGATAATTTTCCATCACGGCACCCACACTCATCCCTTTTTAGGTCCTTTAGTCGGTGTTCGCACCGGTCAGTTTACGATTCCCACGACCGGAGAAAATTCACCCGATACTTGGTTCGAAGTCCGAGTCACAGCCACCGACTCAGATGGCCTAACGACGACCCAGAGTAATCTCATAAATCCTCTTAAGGTCGATATCACTTTTTCCACCAGTCCTGGGGGTCAAAAAATCATCATCGACTCCCAGATTTTGACGACTCCAAATACTATTCAGAGTGTGGTCGGCTTCCAAAGAGAGGTCAATGTACCCAGTATGCAGGCTATAGGTTCCACTTATTATCAGTTTGACAGCTGGTCAGACAGCGGTCCCCAAAAGCACCTCTACGCCACTCCTCTCACCAACTCTACTCTCACGGCCAGTCTTAAAGAGACTCCACCTTTCGCAACCCAGTATTTTAACAATGTCACTCTTTCCGGTTCTCCCGTACTCACCAGAAACGAAGGCCCAATAGATTATGACTGGGCCAATGGTTCCCCCGGTCCAGGAGTAAATTCAGACAATTTTTCTGTCCGTTGGACAAAACAGTACACTTTTGGAGCCGGAACATATCGTTTTGACACGCTTTCAGACGATGGAATCCGGTTATATATCGACAACACTCTAATACTCGACAAATGGGTCGACCAATCATCCACCGCTTACACAGTCAATATTCCCGTCACAGCAGGGGATCATGAGATCAAACTGGAATATTACGATCGCGGCGGGGGGGCTGTGGCCAAACTCACCTGGGACTTCATTTCAAGCGAAGCCCCGGAACCCACTCCCACTCCAAATCCATCAGGCGAGGTGATAACTTCGTTCACTCTCATAAATTCGGACACCGACCAACCAATCGCAGGTTTCGACCCCGTTTCTGAAGGCACCACACTAAACTTATCAACCCTTCCCACCCAAAATTTCAACATAAGGGCAAACACAAATCCAGCGACTGTCGGCAGTGTTCGTTTCGGCTATGATACCAATACTAATTTTGGCACCGAGACCAATACTCCCTACGCGCTAGCATCTGACAACGCGGGCAATTACAATTCCTGGACGCCGTCAGCCGGTTCTCACTCAGTCACAGCTACACCGTATACGGGATCAAACGCCACCGGGACAATAGGCACACCCCTTACTCTAAACTTTACAGTCACAAACTCAGCAGGTCCTACACCCACCCCAGTTCCCGCAGGCCAGAGGGTCACTTCATTCACACTAATAAATGCCAACACAGAGCAACCTATCGCTGGTTTCGATCCTATTCCAGCCGGTTCTACGTTCAATTTGGCCACTCTACCCACCCAAAATCTCAATATTAGGGCCAATACCAATCCAGCTACGGTGGGTAGTGTGCGCTTTGGTTACGACGCAAATGCCAATTTTGGCACCGAGAACAATGCGCCTTATGCCCAAGCCTCGGACAACAATGGCAACTACAACGCCTGGACTCCCACAGTTGGAGCTCATAGCACCACAGCCACACCATATTCTGGTTCCGATGCTTCAGGTTCAGTAGGTACTCCACTTACACTCAACTTCACAGTTACAAATACGGCAGGTCCTACACCTACTCCTACACCATCTCCGACACCAACTCCGGTTCCGACCGGTCAATCCATCACTTCGTTTACGCTAATCAATGCGAACACCGAGCAACCAATCGCAAGTTTCGATCCCATTCCCGAAGGAGCCACTCTCAATTTATCGACTCTTCCCACGACCAATCTAAATATCAGGGCCAACGCCAGTCCAGACATCGTCGGCAGTGTCCGCTTTGGCCTGGATGCAGTCTCAAACTTCAAGCTGGAAAACGTCGGTCCCTACGCCTTAGCAGGAGACGACGGGGGCAACTATGTCTCCTGGACGCCTTCCACTGGCTCACACACAGTTGTAGCCACTCCTTACTCAGACCAGAGCGCCTCAGGCACGATCGGCACGCCACTCGTCCTTCATTTCACAGTGACAAACTAATTTTGCTGCGGGACTAGGATTCGGACCTAGATACTCAGGGCCAAAACCTGAGGTCCTGCCGTTAGACGATCCCGCAGTATGTGGGCCCGGTGGGATTCGAACCCACGACCGCATCCTTAAGAGGGATTTGCTCTACCAGCTGAGCTACGGACCCAAGATTACGCCAATTATACCTGTCCAGGTATCCAAAATCGACAGCTTTCTGGGCAGAATTGACACCCAAGACAAAGAACTTGGCGCATTATCTCACCGCACTTCAAATCACTCCGATCGTATCGAAAGGCTCGAAATCAAATCCTTCGGCTCAGCCCAAGCCTAAACTCTTCTTGTGTGCCCTCGATAGGAATCGAACCTATATCTTCTCCTTAGAAGGGAGTTGCTCGATCCATTGAGCTACGAGGGCAATCCCCAAATTTTATCACCTGTGCTATTTACTTTCAGGCTTTGACTAAAAAAACCTTGGCGCCATCCAAGCCTAGTGATAGAAATAGTTCATGGAAGATGATTTACAATCAACCACAGAAACTCCAGCAGAAAAGTCAGCAAGACTGAAGTCTGAACTCTTTGCAAAGTTTAGAAATCTAGAAGAACAGTATGGCTCAGAACCTACTATGGGCACAAATGGGGTCGGAGCAATCGGGGAAGCCTTAGATTTTCTCGCAAACCGTCCAGAGAATCAAATACAGGAATACACCCGCACTCAACAGACAGCGGAAGGTATTCAGCACATCGATGAAGAGTTTGGTCGTGGAAAAAGAGATTTTGCCACTTCAGCCGCAGACGTACTCACAACCGTTCTAAAAAATTTCGATCCCAAACAGGGCTTGGATTTGCTCAAAGAATACAAAGCCTCAAAACCAGCCCCTCAAAACTAGCCTCCCCTCAATCTCCTCGCAATATTTGCTCTCAGTTCGTTCAGTTCAGCAAAAGCTATTCTATCTACCTCATCGTTACTGCTCACATATCTTTCGCGAAAATCCTGAGCAGTCTTATCCACCACACTCAGTAATCCATCCGCATCATTTGTTAGCACATCGTCAGGACCGACCAACTTTCTCTCTACTAGTCTGGCTGATAACTGTCGCATTTCGTTAAAAAGCACTCTATCTCCAACAGTAGGCTTTCCTCCTCTGGCATTCAATGCAGCTTGACTCGCATCAAGTTGTTGTCCAAACCACTTCCTAAAATACCCAATCGGGTCCCCAGTATGTTCACTTGTTCCATCAGCCATAAGTTCATTTTAATACAAATATCAAATTTAATTATTTCTAGCAGCAATCAGATTGTTTTCTTCCAAAAAAGCATGGAAATTGCCATCCTTTTCTACAATACCAAAAGTCACTTCTGAATAAGGGTCAGTTATTTCAATAAAGAAGTTTGTGTTGGAAACACTGTTCTCATCTTCAGGGTCCAAAGCATACACTGCTATCTCATCATCTGGTTTGCCCTCATAGTCAGAATGGTCGTATTTTGTCACTACAAATTTTCCATATTGCCACACCTCATGACCGTTCCAGTTAGGAAGCCTGACAGGCTCAATCCCGTTTTTTTCTGCATAATCTTTAATTGCCCTGTACATTAGCGTTGCGATATCACAAGCACCTACCCCGGCTCTATCTGTAGTTTTCCACTCAGGTCCTCTAAAGTAATCTGTAGCTCGGTTGAAAGAAAACTTTTGACCAATAGTAAGTGAATTATTGGCAAACCATTCATTCACTTTGGCAGCGGCGATGGCCATATTCGTCTCTACATTATCAGCGTGTTCAAAGTCATAAAACACTGCAGTAGCTGCAGGTTCCGGCATTACAGCTGCTATCACCCCTTCGTCATCGCTCACTACCTCCAGCAAAGCAAACACTCTTTCTCCAAAAGTTCCTGAGCCATCTTTACCACACGTAAACAAAACTAAGTCTGCACTTCTATACTCATCTTCTGTAAATCCCAGAGCGTCCAATCTTATGTGTGCGGAAGAAACGGTACTAGTCGCATTTCCTACAGCTGTCCCACCCGCTCCTACCAGATCAGCATCTACTCTTTTTACAGCCGTAAACTTCAATATAACCTCTTTCCCATCGCGAATTAGCTTAATAGTTTGACCTACCAGTGTTTCAGGGTTTTCCACATCCAAAAACTCTCCTGGCATGGCTCCATGCCTATCATTTCCAGAATGGAAGCCCATGGCATATAGACCATCCGCATGTGTGCGTACAACATCTGCCAAATTCCGATTTCCCTCTACTCCATATTGAGCAAAACGGTCAGCAATATCCTGTCTGAAAGTTGGTTGGTCTTCCAAAGCCGGATTCAACCCCACGTGTGCATCATTCCCCTCCAAACCAACAGCAGCCAAAGTTTCTGCCGGAATAGTCATAGTAAATGGGCTGGACAAGTCAAATCCAGATTCGCTAACACTCCATTCCTTTACATCTATTACATTTGAGATCTCTACTCTACCACTCGATTGTGCTGTCATTGCTACGGGTATCACTTCTCTCGAAACCAAAAGTGGAGCTTCAGCCGTCTTTTCCATCTGTCTTACGACAACTGCAACTGGAGCTATCGCCACCTCGTCGCTATAACCTTTTTTCTCAGAGCCTTGTGACATTGCCAATCCGTATATAAGAGCAATTGCCGTCACGCCTAGGACTACATCAATGGCCAGATCCCTTCTATGCTCAGGTTTAGTCAGCTTTTTCCAAGCTGTCTGAAGCCAATTGTTAGCTTTCTCAGGCACAGCTTTTAAAGTAGATATGGCACGGGCAATTGTCCCAAGAGAGGTGTCTCTTGCGGCCTCAGCCAGCTTATTTTTGGCTTCTAGCTGCTGCCTGGCCTCTTGGATATCTCTATATTCCTGTCCACCCCACATCGCCATTTTCAATTTGTCTTTAAGGGCGAGACCATCAAAAGCTTCCTTTTCAGAGATGGGTTTACCTTCCGAGTCAGACCATTTAGATTCAGAATAACCACCAGGAAAATCAGACAAGATTCTGTCTTTGTTATCAACAAATGTTCTGATGTTCAAGGCCAAAAGATCATCAGACAGATTAGGATGTTCTCGCTTCAGAGTAGCGATAGCGCCCTTGGCCATATTGGCCACAAAAGCTTCGCTTTTGTTTGAATAATAAGTAGATTGCAACCAAGCAACCGTGTCACCCCACACTCCATCTTTTTTCCATGACTTAACCTCCCGGTCTTTCTGGGCGGTATGGATCATCCTTTCGGCTGATCTGTTATCCATTTCTAAGTTCATATTATATATTTTTGATAGTAAATAACATAAATTTTTGGTGTGTGGGGTCGGAGTTTATATTTTTAGAGTGTGGTATGTGTCTTGCTCATCGCAAGTCCTTTACAGATCACAAATACTTGTGATCTGACGCACAGCCTTCATCGATCAATCTGGGGTAATCCCAAACTGTCAATGCAAATATAAGGTCTCCGGCCCCGCAAAATTCTTCTCGAGCATGCTCGTTATCCAAAGCGCAAATGCTTTGAAAAAAGAGAATACGCTCTCAAAAAATAATGACGAGATCGTCAAGAATTACTAATTACCCCAAGGGTCGCGTACCAAGTGAATTCCTTGCTTCAATGCTCAAAAACTGCATTATATTCACTTGGTACACTCAGTGAGTTATTTTGTTACCCGATGTAGATCGAGATGTAGCGGCGATGAACCAGCCACCAAATTGCAAATGCAACTAGCACAATCGCAAGCAACACTACAACCCCAACGGTTTGAAATAGCTCAACAAGCGCCTCAAAGATCTGCTCACCGAGCAATTCAATGCGGTAGGAAGCAACCCAGGTAATCCATTGGACTTGATCCAAGATAGGATGGGTCTCAAGCACGGGTGTGTGCCTTGAGTGTTGATCGGAATCGTCCCGGGGCGTGCTGGGCTTCGGCGCCGGCGGGGAAACGGGAACACGGGGTTCCTGCTTCTTCATCTTCATGCGCTCTGGAACAGATTGCTCGACGATCACGTTATAAGTGATGCTAATGAACGTTGTCTCAGTGACATACGTATACGAGTAGGTGTCGCCCGTGCTGACTTGGACGTTGTTGCTATCGTTCACAATCACCGTATTGGTGATACCGGAATTGTTGATCAGGACAGAATCACTGATGATATCGCCGGCCTTGAGGCTCGTCGATTCCGGGGTTTGAGACACGTCAATTAACGCGACAGGTGGGTTCATAACCACGTGAGCCTCGCAGACGATCTCCCCATCGACCAACACAATCAGATAGTAGTTCACGATGGCGTCCTCAGTGGGCGGGTTCCAGTCATGGACAACGAACATTCCGCTTGAGCCAATGAGACTACTGCCTAACCAAAAATCCTCTCGATGATTAAGAGAGAAAATGGCCTCGCGTCCCACGATGACTTCCGAACCATATGGCGCCGTACCCCAAACTCGAACATCAACTTCACCAAAATCGTTGGTGGATGCTTCGAATTGGATTTGGCAACCAGTGATAGGCTCGTTCTCGGGTGTCGTGCACGGAGTGCAAACTTGCTGAATTTCAGCGCATTCGCCTTCCGCCTTGACTTTGTCTGCCTTAGCAAACAAATAGGTGACCAATAACAGTAAACCGAACAAGAGATGGGTAAAACGACGAGTAGACATGATGCTCTGGACCTCCTTAAGGACCAGTTGTTTTTCAAAGAATAATTTCTTATTCAAAGAAAAACAGGGTATTCATAGTGCGCAAAAATTACACGCAACGGAGACACAAGATAAGGCTCGGGCTAGCACTCCCTTGCAATATCACTAGTGTCATCTTTCGATGACAATAATTTGTGTCCCCATCGCGTGCAACTCGCACACTAAGGTTTAGTAATTCTCTAATCTCGATTTTTAATGTGCAACTTTGCTTTCCAAAATTTCTGTCCGCAATGGATCAATTTTGAAAAAACAAACTTACTCTCTGCATTTTCGCTTCGCCTCGTCGTAGCTCAAAAGAGCGTAGACGGGTTGGCTCATCAGCCCCGCTCAGCGGAGTAATGCATCTGGACCAAATTTTTAATGGACCCTTGTCATCCTGAACGGAGTGAAGGATCCAGCATAATTAACTGTAAATCTTCGTGTGTGGGGGTAGGTGTGTATGTGTTTAGTAATTGTGTAGTTTCTTGCTCATCGCAAGGCCTTTATTGATCACAATTACTTGTAACCAAACCCACAGTTTACTAAAGCACATCTGGGGAAATCCCAAACGCACCTACCCCGCAATTTATTTATCCAGCAAAGTTCGCTGAAGCTAGATGCAAATATCTAGTCAGAAAGCGATGCTTTCCTAAATAAACCGAGAGGTTTCAATCTTCTGCAATCCACAATTAGGATTGACTTGCGGCCAAAGGCAAATGCCAAAGACTCAGAAGAAACGAGTTAGTTATTACAATTCCCCGGTCGGAAATAATGAGCTTGATAAAAATCATCAAGACATCAACATCCCGACCGGGGAACACTAGTTTGAAAACTTACTTACCGCGCCGCCTAAAGGCAACTACCAACGCTGTGATAACCAAAATGGCTACCGAAATGTACACCCAGGGGGGTACACTTGAATCGGCGCCAGTGGCAACCAAGGCGGCAGAGCTGACCGGCGGGGTCGGAGAGGGCATAGGCGTGCTGGTGGGATTATTTCGCGAAGGCGAAACAAAAATCTTCCGCCAATGGCAGCCTGCTCCACCCGTAGGTAGTGCGCCATCATTATCGTCCGTGGTCACATTGACCCGAACACCATCAATCGAAACTCCAGTCACTGTGACCGAAGGATCAAAAGACGTCGGACCAGCGATGCCACTGTCAAACGTTAGACCGCCCCAAGGACCACCACTGGACAATTCCAGATCAACCCAGTGGCTACCACCCATTCCCGTATGAACCTCGACGGTCCATAAGGTAGAGCAAGGCACGCTAGTCGGCGTCACTTCGACTTCAGGCGTCGGAGTTGAGTTTGGCACGTCCACGCTGTCAACGCAGTTTGGATATTCCACATCATCGATGATGACGTGATATGACGCGTGCCGGCCAGGTGTGAGGTCGTAATCTACGCCACGGAAGGTCCGATTTTCATCGAAATTTCCTTCAGACGCAGACAAGCCTGTCTGGTTATTCACAACGCGCACCCATTCCCCATCGCCGATAACGATCAACTCGATCACATTGTCACTCCCGCCGAGGTGAAGGACAGCATCAAAGCTATCACATCCTGGCGGTGTGGCAGGGGTCGGAGTGGTAGTGCCGTCGGGCGTGGACGTGTTGGTGGGCGTGGTCGTGATCGTAGGTGTTGACGTGCTGGTCGGCGTGAGCGTTATAGATGGGACATAGCATGGGTTCGGGAAAGGCCCAAACTGAAAGTGCGAACGCTCATGCGTCAACGCTTCATCATTATAGGTCCACACGTCCCATGTCACTGCCGGCACATTCGGAAAATCGTAGATGGGGCTGAACCAGGGCTCAGTAGTAAGATGCACAACATAATTGTTGATGCCATCGCTGAATTTGCCCCATGGGTCAATGTCACCATCGAAACCGATTCTGCAGGCCTGTCCCTTGTCATTTCCATACAACTGATGCCGTACCAACACCGGATATTCTTCTTGCCATTCAGTGGTCACGCCCGGGAGGCTTACGCCGTCCATAGACATTTCCAGAATGAGCAAATCACCGTCTTGCAACTCAGACCAAGT
>CAYHIN010000011.1:3698-6120 GCA_964356705.1 uncultured Gammaproteobacteria bacterium | reverse complement strand
GTGCCGCCGATAAGAAACTCCTCACCGTCCGCATCATTCAGC
Source organism: uncultured Gammaproteobacteria bacterium (assembly GCA_964356705.1). Classification (GTDB taxonomy): domain Bacteria; phylum Patescibacteriota; class Microgenomatia; order CAZETR01; family Amesbacteraceae; genus CAYHIN01. The sequence continues at coordinate 6,078 of CAYHIN010000011.1, read as the reverse complement.
AACGTGCTGCCGCTGTACGAGCGATCGGGGGAATAGAAATGCCAAACCACAGGGGTTGGACATTCACCGACGAACTTAATCTGACTGCTAACGTACCGGCCACGAAACCACCGAATTGCTCCAGCGACTTCACAAGAACCATCACCAACCCAATTCGAGCCAGAAACGGTCACACCGGGGTCAGAACCCTGAGCCAAAACGGTTTTCACCGAATTGGTCAGGCTTGTCGTGACGAAAGTCACGAGCATCGCAAACACAATGCCTAAACGAAAAATCGTCTTCTTGGTCATTTTCGCTCCTTTGCGAAAGTTTTGAATACGTACCTTCGGTTGAATTTTCACACGAATCGCTTCTGTGCGACTGTGCGATGTGTTCTTATAGCCTTGCTTGGCCATAAAAAACCTCCTACTAGGAAATCTTCTAGTCGTCCTTCTGGACTTCTAAAAGTCAGTAAGTTTGCTGGCTTATCCCACTTAGTTTTTAGGCTAAGCTGCCAACGGGGTAGATGCAAACTCAATAGAGCGCAGTGGAAATCCAAATATTGCCGATCGATACATACTGATTCAAATACAAAAGAACTAATCAGTAACCAATCCCTAGCAAAAAACCATTAGATTCCCAATGCGCCCTATTAGAAGAAGCACCTATTAAACTAACTCTAAAACCTCTCTTTTAAACGTGCTAGCGTTATGAGTAGTTACAGGATGAGCTTCAAAGCAATTTCGAGGCTTCCTAACTACAACTATAGGATACCATAAGACCAATAGTTTGTCAAGAGTGAATACTCAGTGGATATGTATTAAAGTTGACAACTTATCTGAAAAAAGTAACATACAACTATGCTCACCGACAATGACATACAAAGAATCAAAGACGCACTGAAGCCAGATTTTGACCAGCTTTATGAGCAGCTAAACAGTAGTATTAACGACCTGGAATCTCGTACTTCCCGCGGATTTAAACGTACTGAAGAAAGACTGGTCAGAATTGAGGCCAAAATCGACGATTCTATCCAGAAACACGAGTCCGGACGTCACACCTTCGCCTGATCAGTATGGGCCAATTTACTCCTATGATATACTTTTGGTATGCAAACAAACGTATTGGACTACCGCATCATCATTGAGCCCGAAGTCTACCCTGACGGAGCCTTGAGTTACAACGCATATTGTCCCACTCTGGGGATCGCAGATTATGGCGATAGTGTAGCGGAAGCTCTAGTCAACATTAAGGAAGCCATCAAATTTACGATCGAGTGTCTAGCAGATGAAAATAAAACCGTACCTAGAGACAATATCGAAACTCAACTGGTCACCTCTGCCAAAATCAGCATATCTCCCAAGTTGAAGCTAAATTTTGCCTAAATGCCGAAGCTGCCCCGCAATATCAAACCAATCCAACTCATAAAAATCCTTCAGAAACACAGTTTTACGTTGGCTCGAGTCTCAGGTTCCCATCATTTTCTAAAACATGCAGATGGCAGATGGACACACATAGCAGTTCACCCCAAACCAATTCCAGTCGGTACACTCAAAGTAATACTTTCCCAAAGCGGACTTTCGGAAAAAGACATACAATAAACAAATATGTCCGATCTTATCTTTTTGAGCCTCAAAGTCCCCAAAACCTCGGAAAACACCCCCGAGCAGACCGCTCAGCTCCTGGCCTCATTGTCACGCGCTACCTCCAAAGCCGGTCTTCTGGGAGGATCCAATCTTCACATCAGTTTAGAAGTGACGGTCATCGCAGGCCTTATCACTTTTGTGATCGTCACTCCCAAGTCTTTGGAGACTTTTGTCAGATCCCAGATGCACGCCACTTATCCCGATGTAGTTATCGACGTAGTCGACGATTATTTGAAAACTTGGAGTGACCTCTCTTTATCTTTTGTCCGCCAGCAGTACGCCCAGTTCTTTCCCTTGCGAGATTATGCCGATTACAAAGAAGTCGACCCCATGCTGCCTGTCCTGGGCGTGTTGTCAAAAGCAGCAGAGGGAGACAAAGTCTTGTTACAGTTTGTCCTCACCCCAGCTCCATCTTCTATGCAAAGAAATGCTTACAGGTATCTTCATCCCCAGACTGTGGAAAAAGCTCCCACTCCCGAAGGCAAGAAACTCATCGATGATAAATTGTCCCAACCCTTAGTCGGCGTCTCTATCCACATTGCCACCTCAAATCCTTTCTTGATCCCTGATATTTCAGGATCTATGTCTGTTCTCAACCGACCAGATGGCAATAGCCTAGTTTCTAAAAAACCCTTACCCTGGGAAAAGTCAGCTCTGTGGAGCAGTATTATTTCCCGCAAACCCTTTGTCAGCTTCACTTCACCTCTGTCCACACTCAATGTGATGGAACTTTCCTCACTTTGGCATCTGCCAGG
>CAYHIN010000011.1:0-3598 GCA_964356705.1 uncultured Gammaproteobacteria bacterium | reverse complement strand
AATTTCTTTGCAAAAACCCAATTTCGCAATCAAGACGCAATTTTTGGTATCAAGCTCGAGGACCGCCTGCGCCACACTTATATCTTAGGCAAGTCCGGCACCGGAAAATCCACGCTTCTAGAAAACATGGCTATAGATGATTTTAAAAAGGGCAGGGGGGTAGCCTTTATTGATCCCCATGGAGATGCTTGTGATAACCTCCTCAACTACATTCCAAAAATCCGAATCAACGACACTATTTATTTCAATCCTTCCGACCGGGAACATCCAATTAGTCTCAATATATTAGAAGTAGACAATCCTGATCAAGCAGAATTAGTCGCCTCAGGCATAGTCTCTATCTTTTACAAGCTATACGGTAAGTCCTGGGGCCCAAGACTAGAATATATCTTAAGAAACACCCTTCTTACCCTGACTCAGATCCCAGGTTCCACCTTGCCTGACGTGATCAAGATGCTCACTCAAAAGGATTTTCGCTTGAAGATTTATAAACAAATGAAAAATGAACAGTTGCTTGGCTTTTGGCAAAACGAGTTTGATGTCTTGGAAGAAAAGACCCGGGCCGAACAGATCAGCTCGATTTTGAACAAGGTCGGCCAATTTGTAAATTCTCCCCTCATCCACGATCTCATCTCTCATCCCAAATCCACAATCAATCTAGAAAAAGTCCTAGACGAAGGCAAGATCTTGATTGCCAATCTTTCGCAGGGGAAATTGGGCGAAGACAACGCCACACTCCTGGGTGCAATGCTTATTACCAAGCTCCAGCTATCTGCCATGAAGCGAGTCGATATGCCCAAAGAGGATCGTAAAGAATTTTTCTTATATGTGGATGAGTTTCAAAACTTTGCCACCAATTCCTTTACCAAGATTCTCTCCGAAGCCCGCAAATTTAGACTTGGCCTTATCTTAGCCAACCAATACATCGCCCAAATTCCCGAAGATATCCAAAAAGCCATCTTTGGCAATGCCGGCACAGTAATATCATTTGTCGTGGGTGCCGAAGACGCCAGAGTCATGGAAGCCGAGTTTGGCAAGATCTTTACCAAAGAATCGTTAGTTTCTCTGACCAAGCATCAGATAGCGCTCAAGATGACCATCGACAATTCTCTTTCCCAGCCATTTTCCGCCTATACCCTTCCACCATTTAAGTCCACAAATCAAAACCGCGACAAAGTCATCGAGTCCTCCCGCCAGAGATATTCTATCAAAAAGCCGTAGTCATCCTGAACAGCAGTGAAGGATCCAGGCTGGATTCTTCGTTTCACTCAGAATGACAGTTTCCAAACTTTTCCATCCGTCTTCAATTTCTCGATCCAACTCGTGATCGCAGTCGATAGTTTTTGCTGTTTTAGCGACGCTTCAGCCTCAACTTTTCTCTCCTCTGGCTTGAGAGAGGCCAATAGTTTCTCGTTCTCTTTCAGATAGGCATCTACTTCTTCAGCAGACACTGATGCTTCTTTTTCTACAGCTTTTTCCACACGGATCTTAAGCAACAAGTCCTTTTTGAGATCGGAGAGAGTCATGCCTCTTTCAGAAAGCAAGGTGTCCAAATCTGTACCTTCTCCTAGAGTTGCCTTGATCTCCTCAATCTTTGCATCCACTTCACTATCCGGGATCTTGATACCTAGCTTGTTAAGTTCAGCTTCAGCCAACTTTTGTGTAATCAAAGAATCCACCATCGCCGCTCCACCTTGAACAAACAGTGCCTGATCTACCTGATATCGAAATACGGGCGAATAGCCAACGACTGCCACCACTGGCCAAGTGTTGGTGCGATACCAAAAAAATCCCACCGCAGCAATTATTATAAGCAGCCAAACCCATTTCCCAAATTTCCCTCTATTCACACTTGGGGCTTCGGGGATGTACGAGTGCGTCTCTACTTCTACATTTCTCCTAGGTGTCATGTGCTAGATAATATCGTAGCAATTTACCGAATGCAACATCCAACTTTGTATTCCACCCCCTTGCCTCACAGGTTATAATGACTACATGTCAGAAGAAGTAATAGGGGATGCAAAATCAGAGCCAAACGGCTGTGCAGATCAAATGTTCAAAGTCCTCGAGTTTTGTCTAGTCATCGCGATTCTGCTCTGATTCACTCAGCCTGTATACTGATCTCATGCTCGTAGACGAGATTAGCATCATTTTGAGTGCCGGCCACGGTGGCCCTGGCAAACTAGCACCCATAAAGATTGCCGGTTACCGGCCCCAGGGTGGCGACGGTGGCCGCGGGGGCAATATCTATGCGAAGGTTACCACTGACCTTATGGTTCTCAACAGACTCTCAAGTATTCCCGAGGTCAAAGCGGGAGATGGCGAAAAAGGCGGCATGCACGGCTCCACCGGAAAAAACGGCTCAGATCAGATAATAGACATCCCCGTCGGCACTTCTATTATCGACACCGAGTCAGGCAAGACCATCGAAGGGGGTACCCCAAACGAGACTATTCTGTTGTGCCAGGGCGGCATCGGCGGCCGCGGAGGCAATTTTCGCGCCCAGCCAGGTAGAGACGGACAAAAGATGAGAGCGAGGCTAGTCCTGAAACTTATTGCCGATTACGGCTTTATCGGTCTTCCCAATGCCGGCAAGAGTAGTCTTCTCAACGAACTGACAAGTGCAAAAGCCGAAATCGGCGCGTATCCATTTACTACGCTCGAGCCAAATCTGGGGGTCATAAATGGCAAGATCATAGCCGATATCCCCGGTCTCATCGAAGGCGCATCGGGAGGAAAGGGCCTGGGCATAAGATTTCTAAAACACATCGAAAAAGTCTCGACTCTCTATCACTGCATAGCCGCAGATTCTGAAGACGTAGTCACCGACTACGAGACTATTACCACCGAGCTTTCTCAGTTCGGAGCAGACCTTGTCTCCAAGTCACGGATTATCATCCTCACCAAGACAGATCTGGTCGGAAGTGATGTGATAGAAAACCACATCGAGTCTCTAAAAAAGTTTGGTCACACCGTCCTCACCTGCTCTATCTATGATCCCGAAAGCATAGAGTCGTTAAAACAGCATCTAAACTGATAAAATAAGCCTTCATATGGCCCAGGACAACGTCGTCATCCGCTTCAATCAGGTTTCGTTTAGATATAGTGACAAAAAAGTCATTTTAGACGAGGCCAATTTTTCCGTGCGAAAGAATTCGATTATGACCATCATGGGTCAAAACGGCGCCGGCAAAAGTACCATCTTCAAATTACTCCTAGGCGAACTCACTCCTCAGGCAGGAAAAATAAATATGGAGCTAGGCACCACAGTGGGTATTGCCAAGCAGATGATTCCAGCAGATCAACAACAGCTCGATATCGTGTCCTATTTCAAAACCGCACTTCCTGACAAAGAGTATGGTATCGAAGGCGATATCGTAAAAATCCTGTCTGTCGTAAATCTAGACATCCCCCTGACCAGGATTGTCAGTAGTCTCTCAGGTGGCCAGAAGGCCCGGTTGCTGCTAGCCTACGCTCTGATATCTAGTCCCGACGTCCTCCTCCTAGACGAGCCCACCAACAATCTAGACAGTACAGGTATCGAGCACTTGACCACTTTTCTTATCAACTATCAAAAGACGTGTCTCGTCATCTCCCA
>CAYHIN010000010.1:0-23602 GCA_964356705.1 uncultured Gammaproteobacteria bacterium | reverse complement strand
ACTCCCATAACAGAATTTGACAAATTTCTCCCCAAATTTGAAGAAGGGGCTGACATTGTTATCGGATCCAGAGCAAACCGAGAGGGGGCTCCACTATTTCGTCAGGTTCTGGCCACTGGTATGGTCGTTCTTCGCACTTTGATACTCAGCCTTCCTGTCAAAGATTCTCAGTGCGGGTTCAAAGCCATGACTCACGCCGCCGCCCAGAAAATATTTCAGATAATGCAATCATTACGTCCTCCGAAGGTCATCGAGGGCCCGGCCGTCGACCCAGGTCTCGATGTCGAGATGATCTATCTAGGTCGTAAGTTGAAATATAAAATATCCGAAGTCCCTGTATCCTGGCGCCATCAGGAGAGTAGGCGAGTCAGTTTTATAAAAGATGCCAAAGCGGGTCTTTTGGGACTTCTGGTCGTTCGTCTCCGTTCCCTCACAAATGCGTATAAGCTAAGATAATGGACATGCCCCCCAAGTTATCTATAGTCATTCCGGCTTACAATGAGGCAGCCAGTTTTCGTGCTGGTATGCTGGATTCTGCTCTCGATTATCTCAAATCAGCCCCATTTACATACCAGGTACTGTTTGTGGATGACGGATCCACAGATGATACCCGCGAGCTTTTGACCACATTGGCAAAAAAAGACAATCGTATTTCAGTCATGTCTATTCCTCATGGGGGCAAAGCCGCAGCCGTCACCGCAGGTATTCTAAAAGCCTCAGGAGAATATATCTTGTTCACCGATTTTGATCAATCTACCCCCTTACCACAGGTAGACAAGTTTCTAGCAGCTCACGCAAAAGGCGCAGATGCAGTCATCGGCATTCGTGGCCATCGGACTCAAAACGATACTTGGGTGAGAAAATTTCGTTCGGGAGTCTTTGTCACTCTCGTTCAGCTCGTCGCACTTCCTGGCATCCAGGACACTCAATGTGGTTTCAAATCATTTCGAAAAGACGTAGCCAAAAAAATCTTTTCAAATCTTTTGGTCAGTCTACCCGGAGGAAGCATTACTGGAGGCTACATGGGAGCCTTTGATGTCGAAGCCTTGTTTTTGGCGAGACGGTTGAGAGCCGTCATTGCCCAAGTCCCTGTCACCTGGATCAAATACCCTTCCACTCGTTTAAACATCTGGAAAGAGCCCCTGCAGATGCTAGTAGACACTGTCAAAGTTCGCCTCTACGGTATACTAAATAAGTATCATGTATAAAAAGTTCTTACTCGCGATAGTCGCGGTTTTGACTCTAGCATCTATTACTAGATTGCCAAACTTGACCCTCTGGCCCATCTTTGCCGACGAATCCATCTACGTCCGTTGGTCTCAGGTAATGCGAGCCGAGAGTTCCTTACGTTTTCTCCCTCTCTCCGACGGCAAACAGCCGCTATTTATGTGGGCTACTATTCCTTTTTTTAAGCTGATATCAGATCCACTACTGGCCGCCCGTACGCTCGCGGCGTTAAGCGGGATTGCCACCACTTTGGGAGTAAGCTTGCTCTCCTGGTTAATTTTTAAAAATTGGCGGATCACTCTTTTTTCAGGACTGCTTTGGGCGGTCCTGCCATACGCGGTTTTTTTCAGCAGACTCGCTCTGGTAGATAGCATGCTGGCTATGTTTGTAGTCTGGGGTTTGAGTTTTTCCATCCTCGCTATGCAAAAAAATCGTCTAGATATGGCCATGATTTCTGGATTCTTTTTTGGGTTTGCCTGGCTGACCAAGTCTCCCGCCCAAATTGCTCTACTTTTACTTCCGACTACACTATTATTTATTCCCAAAATTTCACCCAAAAAATTGCTTGTGGCTTGTGGCTTGTGGCTTGTGGCTTGGAGCATTGCGATTGGTATGTACAACATCCTTCGTTTGGGTCCCGAGTTCCACATGATCGCTCTACGAAATCTTGATTATGTATTTAGTTTTTCCGAGCTTCTAAAGCATCCCACCGATCCCTTGCTACCCCACATCAAAGATAGTATTAACTTTTACTTTTATTTTCTTACTCCCGCAGGTCTGTTGTTTTCTTTGTGGGGTATCTTGGCGGGGGGCAGATCACATTGGAAGTCAAAAATATTTTTGGGTCTTTGGTTTTTGTTGCCCATCATCGCCTTATCCGCAGTGGCCAAGGCGTTTACCGCCCGTTACATCTTGTTTACGGCTCCCGCGGCCACCATCTTGATCGCCCATGCCATCGAGCACATCGGTATTCATACCAAAAGACACCGACTTTCTATTTTGGCTGGCCTTCTCGTATTTATTCCTTCACTGGTCATGGATTATCTTATCCAGACAGATCCCACTTTAGTCCCTCTTCCCAGAATAGAAAGATCCGGTTATCTTGAGGAGTGGACAGCAGGTTTTGGTTTGTCAGAGGTGGCCTCATATATCAAAGACGCTTCCGCCAAGCGTCCCGTCATCGTCGGATCAGAAGGATTCTTTGGCACTCCATTCGACGCTCTCCAGGTCTATCTCAATGGCGTCCAAAATGTTCGTGTTATAGGCGTGGGTGTCTGGATAGACTCAGTCCACGAAAAGCTGGTCTCAGCCTCAGTCGAAAACCAGGTGTTTCTCGTCGTAAATTCCACCCGTTTTCACCATGACAGTCCCGAGCAGCTAGGACTGAAGCTGATCGCCAGCTATCCTAAAGCGGTTCGGCCAGATGGCACCCAGGAATATTTATTGTTTTTTGAATATATACCAAAATAATACAATGTCATCCTGAGTCGCAACGAAGGATCCAGGCTTTATGAAAAAAGACCTATTAATTTTATTAATCCTCATCATCCCCAGTTTTGCAGTTTTGTTGCAAAAAGGCTACTTTTCCATGCACGATGATCTCCAGTCCATGCGTCAATATCAGCAGGATTTGTGTTTCTCGGATGGCCAAATCCCCTGTCGCTGGGTACCAGACATGGGCTATGGTTACGGATATCCGTTGTTCAACTTTTATCCTCCTCTGCCATATCTAGTGGGACAGCCATTAAGAGCGCTCGGACTTCAATATATTGATGTGGTCAAAATCGTGGGCATTTTGGGCTGGATCGCATCTGCCTTTTTTATGTATCTATTGGGTCGGCGGTTTTGGGGCAGGCTAGGTGGGCTCGTATCTGCAGTTTTTTATACCTACGCTCCGTATCATTCGGTAGACTTTTATGTCCGGGGAGCTATGAACGAATTTTGGGCCCTAGTCTTCTATCCCGCGATTTTCTACACGACATACAAATTAATTGAAGTTAATAAAAATAAAAGTTATTGGATTGTTATGAGTTCTTTATCAGTATGTGGATTGATGCTTTCTCACAACCCCATGCTCATGATCTTTGCCCCAGTTCTTCTGTCCTGGTGTATTTTTTGGTTAATCAGATTCAAATCTGTTAAACCCTTTGGTCCTTTAGTAATCTCTGCCATCTGGTCTTTAGGCCTCGCCGCTTTTTTTACCCTCCCAGTTATTTTTGAGCAAAAGTTTGTCAGTATCTGGACTCTGACTTCAGGGTATTTCAATTATCTGGCTCACTTTCTAGATCTCAAGCAGATATTTCTCAATATCAACTGGGGTTATGGCTCGTCCGAGCTAGGTCCTGTGGACTCGATGTCCTTTGCTCTCGGATACTTACATTGGACCGTGCCGTCCGTAATTTTATTGTTTATATTTACAAAAAAGTTGCGTGCCCACTCTGCTCTGATTATTTATTCATTATTCATTCTTCTGTTTTCACTTTTTATGGCCCATTCCAAATCCACATTTATTTGGCAGCATTTTCAACCCCTCGAGCTCCTTCAGTTTCCTTGGCGGTTTTTGACCATCTCTATCTTTGTGGCCTCTTTTGTATCCGGGGCCATAGTGCGAATTTTGCGGACCAATCTAGCCGTCACGCTACTCATCTTTGGGGTCTTAGCGCTCAACGCAGCTTATTTTCAGCCCAGGCAGTGGTATCCAGACATGACCGACGAGGTCAAATTTTCAGGAAAGTCTTGGCAGTTATTGGTCACCTCGGGTATTTTTGACTACCTACCCATTTGGGCTCCGTTTCCGCCAGCGGACCCTGCCGGAGCAGATCTAAATATAGTCCAAGGGGAGGGCACGTATAGCCGTATCCAAAAATCCAGCAATCTCCAAAAATACCAGATCACAGTTACTTCAGATTCGGCTACAGTCGAGCTCCAGACCTATTATTTCCCCGGATGGACAGTCGTAGTAGACGGTACACCCCAGCCGCTCGATCCTACCCGGGACTCACTATTGGGTCGCATCCAAGTAGATCTCACGAGCGGTACCCATGAAGTCATGGCCAAATTTACAAACACCCCCGTTAGATTATTGGCCAACAGTCTCTCCGTCCTCTCCTGGGCGGGCTTGATTGGTATAATATTTGTATGGATGCGCCCGCGACTTCTCCCGAAGACATAATCCTCATAAAAAAGCGCGCAGTTCGGGGCATGGCCACACTTACTGGCGGGGGGGTCATACTGACTTTCATTTCTGGCATTGGCGTTTTACTGCTGACTACCTATCTAGGTCCCAAAGAATTTGGCTTGTATGCTCTGGTGGGAAGCATCATTGTCATCCTGGGCTATTTTTCTGATATCGGCCTAGCAGCCTCTCTCATCCAAAAAAAAGATCCACCCACCAAGTCCGATTTACAGACCACATTTACGATCCAGCAGGGACTGGTGTTACTAAGTGTGGCAGTAGCGTTGGTTGCCGCTCCTTTCATAAAAAGCTTTTATTCACTCGGGCAATCAGAGTACTATTTACTACTGGCCCTGCTGTTCAGTTTTTTTCTGTCATCGCTCAAGTCCATCCCCTCGATCCTTCTCGAAAGATCCCTGCGTTTTGACCGCATTATGATAGTCCGGATTATTGAGTCCCTAGTCTTCAACACGACTGCAGTAGTGCTTGCCATCGGCGGATTTGGCATAGTGTCGTATATCCCAGCGGTCATTCTCCAGGGCTTGGTAGGTCTGGGCCTCATCTGGTTTTTCAGTCCCTGGCCGGTAGGTCTGGCTTTTTCCAAAGCCAGTCTGCACGGACTATTGCGCTTTGGGTTGCCTTACCAGACCAATTCATTTCTGGCGGTCGCCAAAGACCAGGTGATAAATCTTTTTTTATGGAAAATTGTCGGCCCCGTCGGCATCGGTCTGACCAACTGGGGTTTTTACTACAGTCAGATGCCCCAAAGGCTGATCATGGACAATGCCACCCGGGTCGCATTTCCAGCCCTTTCTCGCCTGCAGGATCACCCCACTGAGTTCAAAGCCGCCACCGAAAAGTTATTACAGTTTATTTGTCTGGTCATCTTTCCCATGCTGATCGGCATCTGTTTGGTGTGGTCTCATCTGGCCTATCTGATCCCAAAGTGGTACAAGTGGCAGCCCGCGCTTATTCCTCTATATCTCTACTGTTTTAGTGCCGCCATTTCCTGTCTATCCACCCCTCTGACCAACACTCTATATGCAGCCGGCAGAGCCAAGATCGTCACTGGGCTTATGGTCATGTGGCTGATATTGGAATGGGCCCTCAAGCCCACTCTTGCCGCGCGCTACGGATATCTCGGTGTATCGATAGCGGCAGCCATCATCTCCATCTCGTCACTCGTACCATTTTTTATCGCCCACCGCATCATAAAGTTTGACATCTCAAAGAGTCTGCGCACCGCAGTCTTATCCGCTCTTGTCATGACCCTTTTTGCTCTCTGGACTCACTCTTTAGGGATTGTCTTTTCGACTATTATTACCAGTCTGTCTTACGTGTTTGCCGTCACCATATTTGGGGGAAAAAGATTGTTAGCTGATATCAAGCCTTTTTGGACCCACCTCCGTGCAAAAATATAAGCTCTGGCTTCTCATTTTGATTGGCACTCTGACCTGGTCTATTACTATGATAAAGAGCGGCCTGGTATATGACTTTGGTATGGGCTTTTGGGGAGCAAATGGTCACGATGGCATCTGGCACGTAGCCCTTATCGAAAGTCTTTCGAGAGGCACGCTCGACATGCCAATCCTAGCTGGTGAGACTCTAAAAAATTATCACTACGGCTTCGATATCCTTGTAGCCGGTCTCCACGTCATCACCCGGATTCCCGCGGTCAATTTGTATTTCCAGGTGATTCCGCCTATTTTTGCTCTCGCCATAGGTCTTCTCACTTATAAATTAACAAAAAATAATTGGGCCGTGTTTTTTGTATATTTTGGCGGTAGTTGGGCTTGGATTTTAGGAAAAGGGGAGTCAGCGTTTTGGTCCCAGCAAGCTTTGACTACACTCATCAATCCACCTTTTGCTCTGTCTATAATTTGTCTATTGGTCATGTTGATGTTGCTTCGCAAGAAGCATTATCTTTTAGCCAGCCTAGTATTTGCCATTTTGCCACACGTGAAGATTTATGCCGGCCTGTTGGCTCTCGTCGGACTCATAGTCGCCACTGTAAAAGACAAAAAAATTATCATTACTCTATTAGTCGGGTTGGCATTATATTTTATTTCCAATCCTCAGGTCCTGACCTATCAGTCACAGCTTATCTGGCAGCCAGGCTGGTTTTTAGAGACCATGATGGCTGTTTCTGACCGGATAAATTGGCCTAGATATTATTCAGCTCTTATCAACTATCGTCTGGATCACAACTGGCCCAAGCTCGCTCTAGCCTATTTCGTTGCCTTCCTGATCTTTTGGTTTGGAAACATGGGAACGAGGTTTGTAAAAGAGATATTTATTCTAAAAAAGCTCAAGTCATTTAGAGATCTCTCTTCACAAGATCTCTTTATTTGGACGGTTATTATTGCTGGCGGCGTCGTCCCGATGTTTTTTCTACAAAAAGGCACGGCTTGGAACACCATTCAGTTTTTTTATTACTCTCTTTTCTTCTCCTCGCTTATCGCCGGAGAATCAATGACTGATATATTGAAAAATTGGAAATTAAAAAATTCACTGAGATTTGTGTTTTGTGCATTGGTCATTGTTTTTACTATCCCCACCACCGTTATTAGTCTCAAGGACATCTATCTCCCTTCTCGTCCGCCGGCCATGGTGAGCACCCTGGAGCTGGAGGCCCTGACATTTCTTTCTTCCCAAGAGCGAGGGGTTGTCCTCACTCCACTGGCTATGCCAAATTCGTATGCACAGGCTCCCCGTCCTCTATATTTATATGAATCCACAGCCTACGTCTCAGCACTTTCTGGACAACCAGTCTATTTGGAAGACGAGGTAAATCTAAATATCACGGATTACTCCTGGCAAGATCGCAAGGTAAAAACCGCTCAATTTTTTGCCCAAAAAGACCAAGTCGCAGCTCAAGGCTTCTTAGAAGAAAACAATATTTCTTACATATATATTCCCGATATAAAAAACAATAGACCGTTCTTTAGCGAGTCCCAGCTGGGGCTGGTAAACATTTTTGAGAACCCACAAGCAGCTGTCTGGAAAAAGCTGTAAATGTTAAAATAAAAGGTAGCCATGCTCTCAGTCGTCATCACCACATGGAATGAGCAAAAAGCCCTGCCCAGAGCTGTGGCTTCTGTCAAAAAGATCGCAGACGAAATCGTGGTCGTGGATACCGAAAGTACCGACGACACAGTCAAAGTCGCAAAGAGTCTAGATTGCAGAGTCTTTACTCACAGAAACACAGGTATAGTCGAGCCAGTCCGAAATTTTTCCATCTCCAAAGCTAAGGGCGATTGGATCTTGATCTTGGATGCCGACGAAGAGCTCCCCGAAAGTTTAGTAAAAAAAATTACTTCAATACTAGGAAGCGTCGATTCAGCCGATTTTTATAGGATCCCCAGGCAAAACATGATTTTTGGCAAATGGATAGAGAGCTCTCATTGGTGGCCGGACTATGTATACAGATTGTTCAAAAAAGGCCACGTTAGTTGGGAAGACACTATTCACAGTGTGCCGTTTACCAAAGGCACCGGGGCAGATCTAGACCCCGACTCACAGTCGGCAATTATTCATCACCACTACACTTCAGTTAGTCAGTATGTAGCCAGACTAAATAGATATACCGATCACCAGCTCATGCATCTCCAAAAAGAAGGTTACAATTTTTCTTGGACCCATCTTATAGACAAGCCTTTTTCCGAGTTTATCCGCCAGTACTTTGCCAGAGGGGGATACAAAGATGGCTTGCACGGCCTTGCCCTATCTGGACTCCAAGCCTTTTCCGAGTTCGTTTTGTATCTAAAGGCCTGGGAAACAGGTAGTTTCTTGCCCCAAAGTATTCAGCCCAGTGAGGTCTCGGATCGCATGGCATCAAAAAGAAACGAATTCCACTGGTGGCGGCTTGAAGCAAAGATCAATTCCAGCTCCTGGTTAAAAAGAGTTTATTTCCGTTTACTTCGCAAGTTTACAGTTCATGCTCATTAGTGCCGTCGTCCTAAACTGGAACGGCCAGGAGTATATAGAAGACTGTCTGACTTCTCTTTCACTCCTCCAAACAGGTGATCATCAGTTAAAAGTCATTGTCGTCGACAATGGTTCTACAGACGCGTCGGTGGATCTCATTAAAAAAAAGTTTCCCGACTCCACTCTCATTGAAACGCGGGAAAATCTAGGCTATGCGGAAGGCAACAATGTAGGTATTCGTCTCGCTCTTGAAAATCAATCCGACTATATATGGATTATTAACCCCGATATCAAGCTGGCCCCAGACGCACTGATTTCACTTATTCACGCGTCTGCAAAAAATCCCCAGTATGGGATCTTTGGCTCCAAGATCTATTTCTTTCCCGGCTTTGAGTTTCACAAAAAAGATTACGCAAAAAAAGATTTAGGCAAAGTCATTTGGTACGCCGGAGGTCTCATGGATTGGAAAAACCTTATAGCAAACCATAGGGGAGTCGACCAGATAGATACCGGACAATACGATGATCAAAAAGAAACCGATTTCGTCACCGGCGCATCTATGTTTATAAAAAGTCAGGTCATTCGGGACGTCGGCCTCTTGGATGCAAAATATTTTCTATATTTCGAAGAAAACGATTTTTGCCAAGGTGCCAGAAAGATCGGCTGGAGATTGCTGTACGTTCCAGAGAGTGTCGCTTGGCACAAAAACGCCCAAGCCACAGGCGTAGGATCGCCACTTCAAGACTATTACATCGCCAGAAACAGAATGCTCTTTGGGTTGCGCCATGCCCCGATTCACACTAAGCTAGCGCTTGTAAAAGAGTCTCTCTCTTTGCTGTCAGGCGGACGTCCTTGGCAAAAGCAGGGGATAAAAGATTTTTACTTAGGTCGTTTTGGTAAGGGCTCATATGCTTAGTGTCATCATCATCACCAAAAACGAGGAGGAGATGATCACAGATTGTCTCGAGTCCATCAAAAAAATAGCAGATGAGATTATAGTTGTCGATTCCGGAAATACCGACGGTACCAACGCCATCGCCAAAAAATACAAAGCCAAAATAATCTCGGCCTCGCCTGGTTCTGGGTATGCCAACTTTCGAAACGTTGGTCTGAAGGCAGCGAAGGGAGATTGGGTTTTTTATCTAGATGCAGACGAGCGGGCCACACCCGAGCTGGTATCAGAGATTCCTACTCTCGCCCCCGGTGTCTACCAAATTCCTCGAAAAAACATATATCTGGGAAGGCAGATGCACTACGGAGGCTGGGGCGGTGATCATGTCATTCGATTGTTTTATAAAGATTATTTTCAAGGATACAAAGGAGATCTTCACGAACAACCAATTTTTAATTCCCCACTACTCACAACCCACAACGCACTTACTCATTACTCCCATCGCGATCTCAAATCCATGCTAGAAAAAACAATCGTATTCACCGATTACGAGGCTAGATTAAGACTCAAGGCTAATCACCCCCCGATCGTCTGGTGGAGGCTAATTCGAGTTATGTTTTCCGAGTTCTGGTTAAGATTTGTTAGATTATCTGCCGGCAGAGATGGTACACCCGGGGTTATCGATGGACTGTTTCAGGTGTTCAATATGTTTATTATTTATGCCAGGCTATGGGAGCTCCAAAATGAAGCGGGCACTAATACATAATCCTTATTGGCCTTCATTGGGAGGCGGGGAGCGGTACGTAGCTTCATTTATAAAATTACTTCTAGACCGTGGTTGGCAAGTGGACCTCGATTCCCCAGAAGACATACCCCCTCAAATACTCTCACGCTTCAACCTCGATATCAGTAAAGTTACTTACAACTCACAACCCACAACTTCCAGTTACTCACTTGTCTTCTGGGTCTCCGACGGCAGTCTTCCCATCTCGCTTGCAAAAAAGACCTTGATCCATCTCCAAGTCCCTTTCCAAGGAGTTAATGGCAGGTCGTTTACAAACTGGATCAAGTCTAGATTCTACACATTTGTAGCTAACTCCAATTTTACAAAAAAGATAGTCGACGCCGAATATGGCATCGACTCTCAAGTCGTCTACCCACCAGTGTCTGTAGAAGATTTTAACCCATCGATAAAAAAGTCAAACACCATTCTCTACGTGGGTCGGTTTTCAAACCTCACCCAATCCAAAGGTCAAGATATCCTCATCTCCCAGTTCAAAAAAATATCCAAGATTCTCCCAGGTTGGCAGCTAGTTCTAGTAGGAGGTACAAAAGTCGGCACCACTCAAAAATATATCGAGGATCTAAAAAATTCAGCCGAAGATTTTCCTATCGAGTTAGTTCTCGACCCTGATTTTTCGACCCTGAAAAAACATTTTGAGTCAGCAAAGATTTTTTGGTCGGCAGCCGGCTTCTCAGAGAGTGAGCAGCTTCCACCGGCCAAGCAAGAACATTTTGGCATGAGTTTGGTAGAAGCCATGGCTGCAGGCTGTGTCCCAGTAGTCCCCAATCTAGGCGGACATCCTGAGATAGTGGATCACGAAGTAAATGGCTATCTATACTCCAAATTATCTGAATTACAGGACTACACGCACCTACTGACAACCGACAACCAACTACTTACAGCCTGCTCGCAGGCCGCCGTCAAAAAGAGTAAGATATTTTCGGTTTCCCGGTTCAACTCAGACTTTTCCCAGTATCTATGAAAAACCTTACCATCTGGATCATCATTGCCATTGTCATCCGAGTTGTGCTGTCGGGAACCGCCCTTCACCCCGATATTAGGGGTCACAATTTGGCAGGCTTTCTTGTGGCCCAAAGAGGCCAAGCGCTCTCTTTATACGATTATCTCAGTCGGCAGCCCAGAGCCGATCCCTGGGTCATGCTTTACCGCGACGATCTGTTTATCTACCCACCCTTGGCCTATCTGGTCCATGGTCTCTCCAACTTAGTACTTTATCCACTTTACCCTCAGGCTCTGTTCAACACCCTAATTACAGATATAGGCCAAGTTATAGGTCATCCTGATTTGCCCCGGCTTTTGATCTTGCTCAAATTTCCATATCTAGTTGCAGACATCATCTGCTTTTTTATCGTCCGCCGTCTTACTGTGGGCAAGCATCAGTTTGCCGCTTCTCTGCTCTGGTTATTCAACCCTATTACTATTTATGCGTCCTACATGATAGGCCAGTTCGATATCTTTTTGGCTCTATTTATATTACTGGCTATATACTTTGCTTCCACCAGTCGAGCGTTTTTACCTGCCATCATGTTGGGTCTAGCTGCCAGTTTCAAACCTTTTCCCTTGTTTCTCATTCCGTTTCTCCCCGGATCAAAACCCAAAAATATAATTATCGGCATACTCACTTACATTCTTCTCATGACTCCTTATCTGGGTTCGACCGGCTATAGGCAGTACGCACTCTTGGCCCCTCAGACGGATAAAATAACTTACTCAAAAATCCTCGTATCGGGTAGTCAGTATCTCCCCTTGTTCTTTTTGGGCCTAGTTGTTTTATTTTGGCTCAATCACTTTTTTCCAAAAAAACTCACAACTTGGGAATGGTTTGGGGCAGTCGGTCTACTATTTTTTTCTTTGACTCATTTTCATCCGCAGTGGTTTGTATGGATAGCCCCGAGTCTTGTTCTCTGGCTGGCCACAGATCAACACAAAAGATTGCCCATCTTGGCTATATTAGGCTCTTATTGTCTACTCATCTTTTTGTTTGAGCCCTCACTCACTTTCGGCTTGTTCAACATCGACTTTTCTTTGTTTGCAGCCGTCAACCGATTTTATCCTGCAGATCATCTAGCGTCTCTGGCCCGGGCATTATTCGCCGGCAGTGCTATCGCAGTTTTTTTAAGTAACCGGGTGGTCAACAAATCCATGTGATAAACTATTTTCACATTGAAAACATCAATATTGATCCCAGCTTTTAACGGGTTTTCGTATCTAAAAAAACATCTCCCTGTCATAACTAGGCTCGGGGCGGACCAAATAATCATCGTCGATGACGCCAGCACTGACGGGACAGGGCAGTTTCTAAAAACCGAGTATCCAAACATTGTTGTCATCACTCATCCCAAAAACTTACGTTTCCCAAAGTCAGTCAATGACGGGTTCGCTCATGCAACAGGCGAGGTAGTGATTCTTCTAAACCAAGATCTTTTGCCCTCACCCGACTTACTAAAGCACGCCCTGTCTCATTTTAAGGATCCGGACATTTTTGCCGTCACTTTTGCGGAAAGGCAGAGATCCTGGGCCGATGGTGCCTGGAACGACGGGTTCCTGGAGTTCAAAAATGGTGCTCGGGATGAAAAGATTCACGACTCATTGTGGGCCTCAGGAGGCAGCGCTGCTTTTAGAAAAAGCTATTGGGACCTATTGGGTGGGTTTGATCCTATTTTTACCCCAGGTTATTTCGAGGATCTTGCCCTGGGTCTTCGGGCTCGTGCGGCAGGTTACAAGATCATTTGGGATCCCAAGTGCAAGGTAGATCACCAAACAGAAACCGCCTTCAATAGGGCATTTGAGCCAAGATATCTCAGTCGTGTCAAAGACCGCAATTATTTACTGGCCATGTGGAAGAATTTGCCACCAGGACAAATCCCGTCTCACCTGATCACCCTAGTGAAACGAATATCTGCACATCCTGGCTTTATTGTCCCTACCCTGTGGGCTCTATGGAAAAAATTAGCGTCATCATAGTCAGCTGGAATGTACTAGATTCTCTCAAACGATGTTTAGACTCTGTTCTGGTCACACACTATTCAAATCTAGAAATAATCGTCGTGGACAATGCCTCTACCGATGGCTCAGATCAGCTAGCGACGATCAAAAATACTCAAAATCTCGGCTTCCCCAAAGCCGTAAATATTGGACTTAAGCGTGCAACAGGAGAATATTTAGTCATATTAAATCCCGACACAAAAATCCCCAAAGATTTTTTTATTAAAACCCGAGATTTTTTTACCAAGTTTTCTGATGCTTGGCTGATGGGTCCGAAGTTAGTAAGTAAGGATGGCTCGGTGCAAGGGTCCGTGTTTCCCGAAGGATCGATAATCAATAGTTTCAAAGAGTTTTGGCTAGGTCAAAAAGGCCTAACCGCCAAATATTCTCCTGACAGCTCCAGTCCGGCATTGGTCAATAACATTTCCGGATCGTGCATAGTCTTTCCTCGTTCAACTTTCGACAAGACAGGTTTTCTAACAGAAGAGGTCTTTATGTATTTTGAGGATTTAGAATACTGTCGAAGAATTAGAGGCCTAGGCGGGAAGATTTATTTTAACCCTGAAATATCAGTAGAGCATGGCCACGGCGAATCATCGAGCAAATCTATCAAAGCCGATCCAACAAAAACACCATTTTGGAAGGGCTACCTATGGGATAGTAGTCTGTGGTATTACGGCCCTGTAAAACACTATCTCATGACAATTATCTCCTGGACCGGCCAAAAACTACACAAGACTTTCGGTTAAGACTCTAACAATTCGGGCAAGACTTGCCAGTAGGCCTTTACTAGATCCCATCTGCGCCATACTGCCCAGGCTGGAATACGAATAACTGTCCCCATAAGTAGCAATAGTTTCAAAAAGACTCGTTCTAATTTGGAGTTATGTTTGTGATACCAATAGAGTAGGCCTTTCATTTCAGACAGCAGCATTTTGGCCGTACTCTTTGTGCTGACGCCTTTCAGATGCGTTGCGACTCCAGCAGGGGAGTACCACACTTTGTATCCAGCTTTTTTTATTCTATACATCCATTCCATTTCTTCTCCGTACATAAAATAGTTTGGGTCAAATCCTTCCGTCATCTCAAACACCTCTTTTTTAAGCATCACAAATGCTCCCGTGACCCAATCCACTTCTTGCTCACTTTCATATCTGCTTAGATCCCTGACATGGATAGCTTTCACAAAATTTCTAATGACTGGCAGATTGTCTATAAACAGCATCTGTAGTTTGACCCGAAGTAGTGTAGGAAAAAATCCCCAGGACGGCTGTACTGATCCATCTTCATTCAATAGCTTGCATCCCACCACATCACGGTCGGGGAGAGTTGCCAGAGTGTCAGGCTTTACAAAACAATCGCTGTTTAGAAGTAGTATCGATTTTCCTCTCGCCTGACTCATTCCCAGATTGTTGCCCTTAGCAAAGCCTAGATTTTCTTTCGACTCAATTAACTTTACCTTCGGAAAGTGCTTTTTGATCATGGGTACCGAGTCATCTTTCGAGTCGTTGTCTACCACAATAGTCTCAAAAGTGATCGTCTTTGAGGTGTACAAATGCTCCAGGCATTTTAAGGTGACATTAGCCGTGTTGTATGACAAAATAACGACAGATACATCTATTATGTCAGCACTCGATTTGTCCGTCATTGTCCCAGTTTACAACGAAGCCGGTAGTGCAGTCGAGCTAGACTCCCAGCTCCAGTCAGTCCTGTCAGGTTTAGAACTAAAATCTGAGATCATCTATGTCGACGACGGCAGCACAGATTCTACCGCCCAGATCCTCCGGTCCCACATTTCCAGCGTCCCGGACCACCTTCCTGTTCATCTCATAACGTTAGTTAGAAACCAGGGTCAGACAGCAGCCATAAGTGCAGGTTTAGACCAGGCCACGGGCAAATTAATCGCTTTCCTGGATGGCGATTTACAAAATCATCCCAGCGATATCCCCAAGCTGATTTCCCATCTAGACGCAGACACCGACGCAGTTTTCGGCTGGCGCAAGCATCGTTTCGATCGCCCAGACCGAG
Source organism: uncultured Gammaproteobacteria bacterium (assembly GCA_964356705.1). GTDB lineage: Bacteria > Patescibacteriota > Microgenomatia > CAZETR01 > Amesbacteraceae > CAYHIN01. Next base: position 8,563 of record CAYHIN010000010.1, on the reverse strand, counting down.
TAATCGCCTCAAAAGTCGCCAATTTTCTCATCAAGACATTATTTGCCATAGACTTACATGATCTAGGTTGTTCACTGCGGGTCGTGCGCAGAACCAGCCTAGAAGACCTCAGATTATATGGGGAAAACCACAGACTACTGCCACTCCTCCTTGCTCTCCGGGGGATCAAGTACCGTCAGGTAGAAGTTGGCCACAGTCCCAGATTGCACGATCATTCCAAATATGGCTATTCGCGCGTGATCAAGTTGTTAGTAGATCTCATTACCACGAAGTTTTTGCATTCATACGCTACCAAGCCCGCTTACATCTTTGGGACCTGGGGACTTATTTGTCTGGGGCTCGCACTCCCCGCCCTGCTCCAGGTCATCTACAAAAAAATATTTTTAGGAGTGTTCGTCCATCTCAATCCCATGTTTATGATCTTTATCTTCCTGAGTTTAGTAGGTGTCCAGCTCGTTTTGATGGGTCTTCTGGCAGAACTTTTAGTCCGTGTTTACTTCGAATCTCGCCAAAAACCAATTTATGAGATTAGTAAGACTGAAAAGTTGTAATGTGTGGCATAACTGGAATTGCAGATTTTTCCAAAAACGATCTCGACCGAAAATTATTGGCCGGCATGGCCGAGGAAATTGTCCACCGGGGTCCTGACTCCGGAGGTTTCTTTTTTGCCCCTCACGTGGGTTTGGCTATCCGAAGACTTAGCATCATCGATCTAGTAACGGGGGACCAGCCGATTTTCAATGAGGACAAATCAGTTTGCATCGTTTTCAACGGAGAGATCTATAACTATCAGTCCCTACACGCAGATCTGGTCAAAAAAGGACATCACTTCAAGACCAAGTCAGATACCGAGACTCTAGTGCATGCTTACGAGGAGTACGGCCCCGAGATGTTAAAAAAATTAAATGGCATGTTTGCCTTTGCCATCTGGGACACCCAAAAACAGCAGTTATTCATCGCCCGCGACCACGCTGGTATCAAACCTCTTTATTACTACTCTAGTGGCGGCACTTTGATTTTTGGTTCAGAAATAAAAACTATTCTTAACCATCCAGGCGTCCCCAAAAATATGAATCGCACAAGTTTTGATCTATACAGTTTTTTCGGCTACATCCCAGGCCAGGAGTCTATCTTTGAGGGTATTCACAAGCTCCAGCCTGGTCATTATCTGACCTTTAGTACCAAGGGTCTTCAGATCACCAAGTACTATGATTTAGAAAGCTTATCCACTCCGAATTCAGACACTCTCGACACACTTTTTGACAACTCGCTTAAGTTACAGTCCATAGCCGACGTCCCCCTCGGCGTACTTCTCAGTGGGGGATTGGACTCTTCCTTGATCGCCTATTATCTGACTCGGCAAAAGCACAATGTCAAAAGCTTCTCCATCTCGTTTTCTGAAAAGTCATTTGATGAGAGTACTTATGCCAAGCAAGTGTCAGATATCTTAGGTACCCATCACCATGAAGAGCAGTTTTCAGCAGAAAATTTGATAGACATTTTTCCCAAGATCGTCCAAAAGCTTGACGAGCCTCTCGCAGACCCCTCTCTCTTTCCGACCTTCGCGGTAAGTGCACTGGCGCGAAAACACGTGAAGGTCGCATTGTCAGGCGACGGGGGAGATGAGCTTTTTGCCGGATACCCGACCTACCAAGGTCATTTTTTGGCGAATCTAATTCCCAAGCTTCCTTCTCCTGTCATCAGTTCATGGATCAATACTTTAAACAAGTTCAACACTTCTACTCAAAATTACCCCACTCTCGAAGTCCTGATCAATGGCATGTCTGGTCTGGACAAGGGTCCCATCGAACGTCAGTTAACCTGGATGAGCAATCAGTCAGTGGGGTTAACAAAATCCAAGGATATTAGGTCAAACTCAGTTTATCAAACTCTCTTGCAAACTCCCTTTGATCCCAAACATATCTTGCGCTCGGTACAAAAACTCGATTTTGCGACTTATCTTGAAGGCGATCTGCTAGTAAAATCCGACCGAGCCTCCATGTTCAATTCCCTCGAGCTTCGTGTCCCTTTCTTGGATCTTGATCTCATCAGTTACGCCTACACTACCCAGAGTCCTCATGCCGACTTCTTTACGACCAAATCTCAGCTTAGGCGTCTGTTGCGTCAAAAACTACCCAAGGACTTATTAGACCGCGGCAGTAATTTTTTTGGCGTTAAACTATTTCGCAAAAAGGGCTTTGGTATCCCATTATTCAAGTGGATGACGACGGATCTTCGACCCCTGGTAGAAGATCATCTGTCAAACCAGGGTCTGAGCGAACACTTTGATATGCAAAGAGTCAGATCATTGTGGGACCGGACCTTGTCTGGCCAAGCCAACCACAGTAAACTGATCTGGATGGTCGTTATGTTTTCTGCCTGGCAGCGTGAGTGGCTACGTTCATGAGTACAAAGTCGACATTCATTGCTCTTTTGCTTTTTCTAGTAGTCGGCCTGTTTCTGAGGACTTTTGGCTTGACTGCCGCTCCAGTCGAGATGTTTGGCGACGAGATAGACGTAGGCATCCAGGCAAATTCGCTTTTCCACACCGGTCGAGACTATCTAGGTCACCCAATGCCTTTGTCCATAGCCTCATTTTCAGAGTCCCGCCTGCCATTTCTTATGTACTTTACTGTCCCTTTTGTAGGCTTGTTTGGACTTCACGAATTTGCCTTGCGCTTACCCATGGTAGTCATTGGTCTGATTTTGGTTCTAGAGGTTTTTGTCTTGGCCTATCATTTCTTCGGCAGAAGAGTAGCTCTCCTTTCGGCCGGTCTATTTACTTTTTCTCCCTGGGCCATTCATTTCTCCCGTTGGACAAATGACAACGTTGGAGTCCTACTCTTTATTCTCCCGGCCATCTACTTCTTTGCGAAGCGAAACTATCTTTTGAGTTTCTCTCTTTGTGCACTAAGTTTTTACGCGTATTCAGTTGCCACTATTTTTACTCCATTTTTAGGTCTGGCTTTGGTCTTGGCATTTATTTCTCTAAAACAGCTGTTTTCGAAAAAAATTATTATCGCAGCTGTTGTGTCCCTGGTTGTCTTGGCCCCATATATAGTCACCGTCGTGTCTTCAGTGGGATCCAGTCGGTTTTCTCAGATTTCCATCTTTGGAGATCAGACGCTATTACATGACCTCGTCACCCGCAGGTCTCAATCGACCTCCAGCTTGACCAGGTATTTTCGTAACCGCCCGATATTTTATTTTCAGGAGTTTACAAATAGTTACCTGAGAGCCTTTTCCACCGAGTTTCTCTTTTTCATAGGTGACCCTATTTTGCGACACGCTCCAGGAGGCATGGGTATGTTGTATCTGTTTGAGATCATAACTATCCCCCTCGGACTTGTCTGGATCGCCCGGCATTGGCATCTGCCGTCTGCTCGATTTCTGTTGTTCTGGCTTCTGATCAGTCCTATCTCATCAGCACTTACCAAAGACGGTGGCAATCATGCCGGCCGTCTCATCGTTATGCTCCCTCCGCTAATCTTAGTTTCCGCACTCGGTCTTGGCAGTTTACTTCACCGTCGCATTGTCACTTTGGGAGTCCTTCTGTCCGGGCTATTTTTCTTTAGTTTCTTTATGTATCGTTACCACGTCGAGTGGCCAGCCGATAGCTGGCGTTTCTGGCAATTTGGATTCAAAGAAGGTCTTACCTACATCAAAGACGACCCTCGCTACACTGGTCGGGTGTTTATAAACTCTACTTACGAGACCGCCCTCCCCAGATTCCTTTTCTGGTTTGAATACGACCCAGAGAGCTTTCAGACTCAATCCAAATCACTTATTTACACCCAGGATATCGTCCCAGGTTTTTCCGGATATGTTCTGGACAATAAGTATTATTTTGGCACTATTGCCAACAATATTTTGTCAGGCGGTTTCAAAGCCTTATTACAGCCAGGCGATGTATATCTGGCCAGTTTCAGGGATGAGATAGGCACCAGCGATTGGACAACTAGTCCCACGGAAGGAATATCGGTGGACAAGATTGTTTATAGTCCCACCGGAGAAAAAATATTTGCCGTACTGTCTGTTTCACCATGAAACGATTCCTTTTACCACTTCTTCTCCTGGCAGGTTTAATCTTTCGTCTCGTAATTAGTGTTCAGATCTACAGTGGAGATATCAACAATCATATTGCCTGGGGGACCGATATTTCTCGATTTGGTCCCAGTGGAGTGTATGGTCGAGACTTTCCTTCAGCGTATAACACTATCCCGCCCACATATCCCCCCATTCCCCTTTTGATTTTCACCATCTCCAAAGTCGTGTTTGAGTGGGCGGACAAAATGGTCTGGGATCTCAACTTTAGTGTCCCAGCATTTCCTTCTAACTTAGTCTTTTTCTTCGAGGACCAAGACACCATGCCAGCCTTTTACAAAGTGTGGGCCATCGGCGCAGACATCGTTATTGCAGGTTTGATATTTCTTTTTGCCAAAAAATACTCATCCACTGGTTCTGCTTGGCCTTACATTTTTTCATCCCTGGTCTTATTTAATCCAGCTTTTTTTTACAACAGCGCTTACTGGGGTCAGATTGAGGCGTTACCTATCATGTTTTTAGTCTTGGGACTTTACATTTTTTATCAAAAAAGACCCGTTCTTAGCAGTTTGTGTTTCATGCTGGCATTCATCTCAAAGCAATCCTCCATCATTTTTATTCCCATTCTCATGGTTATGTTCATGACCAAGGTCAGTCCAAGAGATTTAGTCAAAAGCACGCTCATCTGCCTGTCACTTTTTTGGCTATCCTTCATGCCCTTTATGAAGTCAGGGGATTCGTTGGCCTTTCCAATCACCACCTATCTCGAAAAAATCAAGTCCGGTTCAGGCTCCGACTACGTCACTGATCACGCTTTCAATCTGTGGGCGGCCCTCACGGGTCTGGGAAAGATCCCGGATGGCAGGCCATACTGGGGCGGGATTGCGTACCATTGGTGGGGCTTACTGTTCTTTTCAATCGCGCTAATTTTCATTTTTGTGCCCTTACTTAAAAAAAAGATCTCTCCAATCCAGATTTTTGGAAGTTTTTCACTTATTACTATGGCAGCGTTTATCTTTTTGACTCGTATGCACGGGAGATATCTCCAGCCCGCCCTCGCCTTTTTGCTACTGTACTGTGTTCACAGGAGAAAGCTTATTCCCGTTTTTATCTATTTATCCATATTCTATTTTCTCAATTTGTATCACAACTGGTGGGCACCCCGCATACCATGGTTAGTAGACTTTATTTCTAGTCCTGTAACTATTCAGGTGTTTATAATAGGCGCAATAGCTAGTTTTGCTGTAATTCTATTTGATTACTATAAAATCAGATCACATGACTAAGCCTGCAAACATCATCATCTTTGCCACATTTTTCTATCTTTTCTTATCCCCATTCTTTTTTCACCCAGATCTAAAGATTATTTATCACCACTCCCAATTCTTAAGTGCTGGAGTCGTAAATATCTATTCATTTCTAGCTCAAAACCCAGAGCACTCCTCGCTGGGTCAGTTTGTCTATCCGCCGCTGACCTACCTGGTGTTCGGGATCCTGTTCCCGGTTGTCCGCATCTTTGCCGGATCAGAGTTTACTTCTTGGCTCGCCCAAGGCAATACCGCAGTCGTAACGCCTTTCATTTTCCGCTATCTGTTTTTGCTCAAGTTGCCACTTGTCTTGGTGCACTTATATACAGGCTACCTGATATCTAGATTTTTTAAAGACCAAAGAGACCAAGCCCTCAGTCTCTCCCTTTGGTATTTCAATCCCATCAGTATTTACACAGTGGCTATTATTGGTCAGTTTGATATCTTTCCGGTATTTTTTACGGTCGCAAGTCTCGCTCTGTTTCACAAGAAAAAGTTTTTCTGGTCAGTCGTATGTCTAGGTCTAGGAGCCAGTCTCAAGACTTACCCCCTCTTACTCTTGCCATTTGTGAGTCTGGCCGCGTCTGAAAAATGGCCCAGGAGAATTGGCTTATTTATCGCAGGACTCGTTCCATATCTGATATTTATCACCCCCTTTATAAGAGATCCAAACTTTATTACCAATGTCTTGGCCTCAGGTCTATCCCAGAGGCTATTTTCCGCCGTCATTTCTATAGGTTTTGACAAAGGGGTCATGCTGGTTCCGGCAGCGATCTTGGTATTGTTTTTTCATTTTGCAAACCAAAAAGAAAAAATGTCGCGCTTGCCATATTATCTATCAGCCGTTCTTCTGGTCGCTTTATCCGTCTCTCATTTTCATCCCCAGTGGGTCTTGTGGGCTCTGCCTTTTGTAGTGATACTTCTTACCAAAAGATTCCAAGTCTGGCCCATGGTGTTGTTTTCTTTATCTTGGGTCGCAGTCCTCGCGTTCTTCCCGGACAATTTTTTACTCTGGGGAGTTTTGAGCCCGCTTGAGCCCCAAGTATTTAGTCTTCCCTCAATTATTTCCATTATGCCAGACACTCTGCCCTGGCAAAACTTAGCCCAGACCTTTTTTGCAGCAGCGTCCATCTGGCTTGCGGTAGAAGCAGTAAAGCATCATGAATAAACTTTTGTTTTTAATTCCACTTTCCATTTTACTTTCATCGCTTCTGGTGGTGTCGTTTCTCATAAAAAACAAACTGGAGTATTCAGTTTCAGGCAATAAGTCCTTTCCCCTGGAACGTCCCATGGAGACCACATTTCATCCCACTCATTCTGGACTAAATATCATTGTTCTCAGGCTCCAAAACCCCCAGCTAATGGATTACAACACCTATACCGTCAGTCTGTTGGGTGAAGCAGGAAACACGATAAAAAAATTAGAGTTCAATGCTCAAAATGTCGGGGACCCTTCAAATATCCGGTTGCAGTTTGATCCCGTCTCAAACTCAACTGACATCAGGACTCTTAGGATCGATCCCGTCTCCGGCGGCAAACTGCATGTGTATATCGACGACTCGGATCAGATTTCATTCACCGCCTATTATCGTGCTAGCACGTTTCAGATATCATGGCCCCAGTTCTCGGATCTGGCTTTTTTTGCAGTCTGGCTGACATTATTAGTTGGATTGTTTGTGACATATCTCAAATGGCAAAAAAGTTCTTAATCATCATTTTTATTCTAGGAGCAATCCTACGTCTGGTAGGTATTTCTCAGACTCCGCCTGGTTTGACTCCAGACGAGGCGGCTTTTGGTTACAACGCGTATTCACTTCTATTGACCGGCCGTGATGAGTGGGGAGTCCCAGCCTGGCAACTCCCATTTACCAATCTCCAGTCCTTTGGTGATTTCAAGCTGCCTCTCTATGCCTTTCTATCCGTCCCATCGGTCAAACTTTTAGGTCTCACTGAATACGCAGTCCGATTACCAAACGCCATACTGGGATCACTGTCAGTTCTGGCTATTTATATGTTGGCTACCAGGATGTTTGGGTCCAAAACTGGCCTGCTTGCAGCAATTCTACTTGCTATCTCTCCTTGGTCCATCCAGATGTCCAGAGGTGGATTCGAAGCCAATGTTGCTACCCTATTTTTACCCATGGCTATCTATGCATATCTATCCAGGCGTTACTTCTCCAGCGCCTTATTTTTTGCTTTAGGAATATATATTTACCATTCCACTCGACTTCTGACTTTACCGGTTATTGCCGCGCTCTACTTGTTCAAGCCCATGAAAAAATTTACCCCGGTCATCCTATTTGCATGTCTGGTTGTTCCCGGCGTATTTTCTCTCTTAGGTTCAGGGAGCAGTAGGTCGTCGGATCTTCTTATATTTCATCCGACAGACAATTGGAAATCGGTAGCAGACCGCAGGTTCCAAGCTCGCGTAAATGGAGTCCCGGACGCCACAGCTAGAATATTTTCAAACAAAGTGGTTGCCTCGTTAAGTACTTGGTACTCAAATTATATCGGCTATCTCTCGCCCTATTTTCTGTTCGTCGCTGGACCATCAGAGAGTACATATGGCATGATTCCGGGCAGAGGTGTTTTATACAGTTCTGACCTGGCACTCTTGTTAATTTTTACAATTTTATTCATTCGTAGACCCCATAAAAATTACTTACTTTTGATAGTCATCATTCTGCTGGGATTTCTGCCAGCCTCATTGTCAAAAGGCGTTGGTTTCGCAGCCAACAGAACGATCATTGTTCTCCCGTTCATCTTAATTGGTCTTGCCCAGGCTCTAAAATGGCTTTTGCAAAAAAACAAATTTGTCACTCCTCTAGTTTCTTTGATCTATCTTACTCATCTAGTTTTTTTCTTATATAACTACACAGTTTTTTCGAAAACCGCCATAGGTGAGGGGATGCATATCGGCAAAAAAGAGTTATTTGAGCGTCTGATGCCCATTGCAAATAATTATCCCGAAGTAAAAATTAGCAGAACTCTGTCAAACCCCCACATCTTTTTTGCCTTCTTTACGAAGTTATCACCCAGCGATTATCAAATAGCCATGCGGCCATACCAGGATCTTGGTAAATTTGGCGTCAAGTTCATGGATCAATTGTCAGATTACTCGATAGGCAAGTTTCACTTTGGTGATTCTTATGCCCATCATCCAGTTTTAGTACCCACCCTGTTTGTGGGCAAGCCTGAAGAGTTGGTCACTT
>CAYHIN010000009.1:24415-25906 GCA_964356705.1 uncultured Gammaproteobacteria bacterium | reverse complement strand
TCACAGACTGGCCAAAAGCAACCACTCTCACTCAGCAAGACTCACAACTTATCGAGGACATGCACCAAGTGCGAAAAATAGTCGAGCAGGGGTTATCAGCCAGGAAAACTGCCGGCATCAAAGTCCGCCAGCCTCTCCGCGTTTTGCGCGTCAAATCTCAAATTCCAAACCTCAATGACCAATTATTGCAGCTAATCAAAGACGAATTAAACGTAAAAGAAATAGATTGGCAAGATGGCGTTGATCTGAGTGTGGAACTTGACACAAAGTTAGACGAAGCATTACTCGCCGAGGGTAAGTTGCGTGAGCTCATGCGCACTATCCAAGATCTGCGCAAATCTCAAAACGCGAGACTAGACCAAAAAATAATTTTGACTCTGCTCGAGATCCCAGAGGGCGTTGAAGAGCTCAAACGCCAAGTCCTGGCCACTGATGTAAAGATAGGTCCAGAGGTTACAATAGAGTTGGTATGAAAATTGATTGGCGCCTTGCCATCCCTATTCTGATTCTTTTGGCGCTCAGTCTGACTATCATAAAGAGTGTCGCCCCGGGAGTCTTTGTCAGTCAGCTAGTGTTTGGTCTGGTTTCGTTGCTCTTTTTTGTCATTTTTGCGAGGATCGACTACACCATATTTTTCTCTCTCTTTGTCCCTCAATATGTTGCTTCACTTTTCTTTTTGATCCTCCCTTATTTCTTTGGCGCCATTAGTAGAGGTGCGGTCAGGTGGCTTCAGATCGGCACTTTTTCTCTCCAGCCGTCAGAGATCATCAAGCCATTTTTGATCATCACTTTTTGTAGCATTGCTGTTAGCAATGTAAAAAACAAACTTTTTTGGTTAATCCTTTCTTTTTTACCTCCCGCCTTACTCATTTTTCTCCAGCCGGACTTGGGGACTACTCTGGTCATTCTAGTCGGTTGGGTGGCCATAGTTGTGACCAAGCTCAGCTTCAAAGACATCTTGGCCATAGGCGTTGTCTTGGCTCTATTAGTTTGGCCTATTTACCGCTTTGCCTTGCACGACTATCAGAGACAGAGATTGATCACATTTGTAAATCCTTATACAGACCCCTTAGGACGCGGCTACCACGTCATTCAGTCTACTATCGCAGTCGGATCCGGTCAGCTATTTGGCAGGGGACTGGGACACGGCAGTCAGTCTCAGCTGCAGTTTTTACCCGAGCATCACACCGACTTTGTCTTTGCCGCCATTAGTGAAGAGCTGGGGCTCGTCGGGGGCAGTTTTATCATTTTGGTGATATTTTTTCTCTTGTTTCGTATCTATCAGATCTCCCAGAGAGCGACCGATCCAGCAGCCGCCCTTTTCTGTCTTTCCACTCTGGTTATCCTCTTTTTTCAGTCCTTCATAAATATCGGTATGAACATCGGTATAGCTCCCGTAACCGGGGTTACCCTCCCTTTCGTCTCATACGGTGGCTCATCCCTGCTCTCGCTTGGCATTACTCTAGGTCTAGTCAGCTCCATTGCGAACAG
>CAYHIN010000009.1:0-24315 GCA_964356705.1 uncultured Gammaproteobacteria bacterium | reverse complement strand
ACCCAATATTTAGTCAGCCCCAAGGATGAGATTCAGGTTCCGCTCATGGACCAAGTAGAAGGTGCTCTCACTTTAGACGATGTTCTCATGATCTTGGACGGGGACAAAGCCTCAGTCGGTCAGCCAAAAGTCACAGGTGCTAGTGTCAAAGCCACAGTATTGGGTACTATAAAAGGCGAAAAAGTCCGTGTATTCAAGTTCAAAGCCAAAAGCCGTTACCGAAAGACCAGGGGATTTAGAGCCAAGTTCACCACTCTTCGCATCGACGAAGTCGTAGCTAAGTGAAAAGCAGCTTGACAATCGTGAAAATTATTAATACTATATAACCAACTATGGCCAGTACAAAAGCAGGTGGAGCCACAAGGCAAAAAGGTAACAGGCGCGGCAAGCGTCTGGGAGTCCGCATTTTTGGTGGTGAAAAAGTCGTCGCCGGTCACATCCTGGTTCGCCAAAAGGGTTCAAATTTTAGAGCGGCAGATGGCGTCGGCATGGGTCGCGATTTCACACTTTTTGCTCTCAAAGCCGGTATATTGAAATTTATAAAAAGACAGGGCAAACGTTTTGCCACCGTCGTCTAAAAAATGAGTCAACAAATCATAGAGCTCGAAATCGATTCACTTCAAGCCAATCCCCTCCAGCCTCGCGGCATTATCACTCCTGAGTCCTTGGTAGATCTAGTAGATTCTATTCGCGAGCAAGGGATATTGCAGCCGCTCGTTGTGGCAAAGACTCCCGCCGGTTACCAGATTATAGCCGGAGAGCGTAGATGGAGAGCTTCAAAACTAGCCGGACTAAAGTTGGTCCCTGTAATCATCAGAGAGACTACTCCCCAAGGCATGCTCGAGATGGCTATCGTGGAAAACGTCCAGAGGTCAGATCTAAATCCCGTTGATCGTGCCAAGTCATTTGACCGATTGCTGCGCGAATTTTCTCTCTCAAATAGTGAAGTCGCCCAAAGGATTGGTAAAAGTCCCGCCTACATCAGTAACTCATTGCGGCTTCTAACTCTCCCCGATGCGCTCAAAGATGGTCTCTTGACCGGACTTATTTCCGAGGGTCACGCCAGAGCTTTGGCTGCTATAGAAGACGCCAAGCAGATCGTCGAGGCTTACAAGATTATCCTCAAGGAAAATGGTTCAGTCAGAAGAGCCGAGGAGCTAGCCCGAAAGATGCGAACCGCCTCAGGCAACAAGCCAAAAGGGAGTCAGTTTCACCCCGCCCACGAAGTCTCAGAAGAGATCGATGTTATGCGAAAAAGTATCGAGACCGCATTGGGCGGTCACCCCAAAGCCCAGACCAAGCTGTCTCGCTCTAGAGCCGAGACCCGACTTTTGATAGTCCTCAAAGGTGGCATCGAAGAAACAGAAGAAAAGCTCCAAAAGATCCACTCCGCCCTCACTAGTTAGTATATCTCTCGTGTGGGATGAGTCCCACTCGGTCCACTGGCCAGTATCTTATCCAAGCCTTACCCACTATCGCTTTTTCTGAGATCGGTCCCCACTCGCGTGAATCAGAGCTAAAGCTTCTATTGTCCCCAAATACGATGTAGTAGTTCGACGGGATTTTATAAGGCACACCCTCTCGCAAAAACGCCTTTTCCGATGTCACATATCCTGAAGGCAAGTACATCTCAGGCAGCTGTCTGCCGTCTACATATACAAATCCACCTTTGATCATGACCGTCTCACTGGGCATGCCCACGATTCTTTTTATAAAGTCGCTGTCATATGGAGGCGGTGCATGAAATACGATTACATCCCCTCTTTGGGGCTCAGATTTTCGGTAGGTGATCTTGTCTGTCAAGATATATTCCCGGTCATGAAAGTTAGGGTACATGGATCTCCCTTGCACCTGATGAGGCTGGGCGACCAACAGATACACCATCATAAATACCGCAAAAGCCAGCACCACCGGCTCCAGTGCATCTAAGATCAAAATCCTTCCCACCCGATTCTTAAATATATTCTTAATCATCTCTACTATTATTAGGCCTATGTTAAAATTTGTCCATATTCCAAAGGACGATTGGCTCAGTTGGTTAGAGCGGATTCTTCACATGAATCAGGTCGCAGGTTCGAATCCTGCATCGTCCACTACAGATTATTTTCCAGTTCTTCCTCCACCAGATCCTGAACTATTCTTAGGTCTGGGGCGAATGATGGAAACGCCCTTATGGAGGCCTGGATTGTATTAAGTAGCACCCGGGCAGTCTCAGTATATTTCGGCTTATTTCTATTTTTCTCCAGAGTTACAATCATCGCCTTGATCACTTTTATATCAGCAATCAGGATAGCCTTTTTGACTGATGTCAGACTAGATTTCAAAACCTTTTGATACATCTGATCTAGTCGGAGTTTTGCCTCAGTCAGTGGATTTGTCCCCAGATCAGAGCTAGATTCTTCAAAAGTTGTTTTGTACTCCTGGGTCTTCCCCACTTTAGTAAATGTACCCGAATAGCTTTGCCAGGCAGAGTCATCTTCTGTCAGTTTACCTACCATCAGTTTGTATTCTCCGAGAGCAGTCGAAGTCAGAGTCACTGTGTACTCTCCATCCACAGGATCAAATATTACTAGTAGATTGTCACTTGGGTTATGAACTGTATTGTCAGGTCCAGTGACGACAAACGTCGCAGGGGACGCGATGCTGATGACGAGTGCTGAATCTGGTTCTGATTCAGAGTCGCCCGTGGCCGTCTCGTTTATTGCCAGATGTGAGAGTATGGCCTCGATTTCTCCCTGGCCTCTGAGCAGTCTCGAATGGGGTTCAGAAGATTCTGAGTAGTCTCCTGAAAACTGTTTGGCACTGTCTACGATTACCGTGTCATCACCATCTTCAAAAATATCTGATGTGGGTTTTCCATCCACCCACTTTCCCAGCAGGGTATCCAGTGAATTACGATTTACATACGAGTAGCCCCATAGAGTATCCAGGCCAGAGCCATAGATAGTCATAGTTCTATCGGCAATATCCTCATCCTCGTCTACTTCAGGCAAATAATCATTTTTGTGGGTCATGGACCCCAAAGGTTTCAGCGCTCCCTGACTATTTTTAAGAAAATCATAAGTCGGGAAGACATCTTTAAGAGAAGGTATCAGATTTTGCACAGTAGATATCGAGGTATCAAATAATTTGCGATGTGTATTTATGTATAGCTCGAGTGCAATTCTCTCAGGGAGACTAAGTACAGAAAATTCTGCTCCTTCCCACAGTTTGTACGTATTTGCACTCCCCAGATGAGGACTCCCCGCGATCACGATTTTGTCCACCAGATCAGGATTTGATATTGCAGCGTGACGGGCAATGAGTCCGCCCATACTGTGCCCGATCAAATCATATTTGTTCGCCCCTTTTTCGTCCAAAAATACTAACAAATCGGAAACGTTGTCCTGTATCTTTTTTCTCCAGTCATAGTTAAAGACGTACAGCTCCTGATTTTGGAGAGCATCTAGTAAACTGTCGTAGACGTTTACAAAAGGGTTCAGATTCCACTCGCTATTATCTAGATTCTGATTATGCATGATTGCTTCATAATTCCAAGACGCCCCCATCCCGGGAATAAATACAATTGGGTCCGGAGACGAGGTTGGAGTGGGTGTTGGTAATGTTGTCGGAGTAGGAGTAACCGTGGGTGTCGCAGTGGGCTCGGGTACCGCCAAGATGGGTGCAAACACGACACTAGACAGATAGCTGTTCGGCGCGTTAAATCCGCCCATGATGTACACAAAATTGTCCGATGCATTCATAGTTCCACAGCACCAGTTTCCCATCGGTACTGTTATTCCCGTATTGGTCCAAATACCTACATTTCCACCAAGATCAATGTCTGCTTGGGCCAGAGTGGTACCGGCAAACGCAAATATCTGATTTCCGATTCGCACAGCAGCCCCCCGGTCATAACTCATTATGAGGCCTGGTTGGGCAACAGGAGTAGTCAATGTTCCATCAGAATTAGTCTCAAATCTATATACTTTTTGTGTCTGGGCAAATCCTCCGATGCTATATATGCTGCCACTTCGCTCAAGTAGAGTTATTCCAGCAGTTCCGACTGGAAACTGTCCAGCAATAAACCAAGGCTCAATAGTGCCATCCGCCAAGATCTCAGCCGCATATATCTTGTCACTTACCTGATTCGAGTTGTTAACCCCTCCACCATAATACAAATAATCCCCAGCTACCACCGCTCCACCCAATGCAAGCGGCACAGGTAGGGATTGAATCTGATCCCAGTTATTAGATCCAGGGTCTGTTCGATAAACATCTGGAATTTTTGAAATAATTCCATTAATACTATCTAAAAAACCTCCCACCACATATTGATTGTCGTTGTTATAGGCTGATGAGTGCCAAATCAAAGCTTTTGGAAAAGTTCCAACAGTGGACCATGGAGCCAACTGACCGTCAGGCTGGGTAGTCGAGGAGATAATATCGATTATTGAACACCCTGTGCATGGTGAGCCTCCTATTACACTCAATGTGCCATTGGAATAAAAACTTACTTGACTTGCCCTTTGTGTAATAGCAACCGTGGAATCAAAAGCACCTAAGCTAACAGAAGCAAGCAGTTGCACTGGAGTAATTTGTGAGGACAAGAAGAAAGCAATCAAGCCCAGGAAAAATCCCAAACAAAACCTCATTACATTAAATTTAGACACTTAATTAATTGGAGTCAATAGCTTAGTGATAAAATCCATTCATGAAGCTATCCAAGCAGTACGATGTTTTTCACAACAGAAGTAAAAAACAAAAAAGAGTAATTGATTCCAATAATTTTACTTATCGAAAGATAATTCACAACATTAATTCTTCAATTAATAAAAAAAATAAACTACTTGATTATGGATGTGGAGTGGGGACATTAACTTACTACTTTAGTAGGATTTTTAAGGAGTCAACTGGTGTTGATGTGTCCGAGAAAGCTATTTCGATCGCTAAAGAGTCGGTGAGTGACGTCGACCAATCAAAAAGCACGATTAAGTTCTTAACTGTAAAAAACTTCAAAATTAAAGCTAATAAAAACAAATATGATCTTATAATCTGCAGCGAAGTTATAGAACATGTAAGTAACGACAGAGAATTAATAAAGAAAATGTTTATGTATTTAAAAAAGGGAGGAATGTTGTTTTTATCAACTCCAAGTTCACAGGCACCACTATTTAGAATGGGTTTGTTAAAGAAATTTGATGCTCGGGTAGGTCATCTAAGAAGGTATTCCCAGATAAATTTAGTAAATCTAATTGAAAGTGAAAAGTTCCAAATTAAAAAAATTATTAAGACAGAAGGACTTTTAAGAAATTCACTATATACAATGAAACCACTTGGGTTTATCGTCAGATTTATAAAAGGACCTCTAATCAAAATTATTACAGTTGTCGACGACTATTTAGCATATGTGTTCGGAGAATCGGATATTCAGATCATTGCTCAAAAGCCATGAGGATTACTTTCATCACTCCCAGCTACTCACCATATATAGGCGGCGTGGAGAAGCATGTGGAGGGGATTGTGAAGGTTTTATCTAAGAATCATCAGGTCACGATTGTTACAGAGCAAAAGGACGCGAAAGCAGTAGGGTATGAGAAAAAAAATAATTTAGAAATATATCGGATCCCCACTTATGACATCTCAGAAAAAAACAAAAAATGGCGGATCTGGAGTTGGATTCTTAAAAATCATGAACTCCTGAACAACTCAGATGTTATCCATGTCCACGACGTCATGTACTGGTTGTATCCTTACAAGCTACTTCACCCACTCAAAAAAGTATATATTACTTTTCATGGCTGGGAAGGGATATACCCAATCCCCCTGAAAAATATCATCCTTCATAAACTAAATGAATTCTTGGCCGCAGGTAATATTTGCGTAGGAGATTTTATAGCCAAGTGGTATTACACTCGGCCAGACACCGTGACATATGGTGCAGTAGAAGTACCTGTTTATAGACCAAAGGTTATATCCAAGAGCTTACTATTTATTGGCAGACTGGCAGAAGATACCGGGTTTAGAGAATGTCTGGATCTGGGTTGGCCATTGGTTGTAGTAGGCGACGGCCCACTCAAATATCTCCTTCCCAAAAATGCAAATTTTTTGGGCTTTGTTCCTCACCCTGAAAAATATATTGCGGCAGCCAACCACGTCTATGCATCCGGCTATCTGACTATTTTAGAATCTTTTGTCCAAAACAAGATCGTACTTGCTAGTTACTCAAATCCAGTCAGACGAGATTATCTGACCATGCACCCTATGGGGAAATTTTTAGGGCTAAATGGAGATATACCGAAAGTCGCATCTCAGGCAGCATATAATTGGGCCCAGGATCAGACCTGGGCCAAATTAGTCTCCCAGTATCAATCAATATGGCAAAAGTAAAAGCCTCAGTCATCCTCACAGTTCTAAACGAGATCACTTCTATTGAAAGTACTGTTCAGGCTTTGATTCACCAGTCTCATAAGTCAGACGAGATAATCATAGTCGATGCCGGTTCTACTGACGGCACACTGGAATATTTAAAAAAGCAAAAAGGCATCAGATTATTTAGTCACCCCAGCAATAGATCGGTTGGGAGAAATTTTGCAGTCACCAAGTCCAAGTTTCCCATACTGGCTTTTACCGACGCCGGCTGTATCCCAGAAAAAGATTGGTTAGAAGAGTTGGTCAAACCATTCTCAGTTCCAGCCGTCACCGTCGTCTCCGGGTTTTACCAAGGCACTTACAAAAATATCTTTGAAAAGAGTCAGATTCCCTACGTTCTGATTATGTCAGAACGCGCCGGAAAAACAGAGTTTTTTCCCTCCACTCGGTCTATGGCTATTCGTAAGTCGACGTTTCTAGAATTAGGCGGCTTCCACCCTGAGCTAAATTATAGTGAAGATTATGAGTTTGCCCACCGGCTGAAATCTCATGGACACGCATTTCATTTTGCCGGGTCTGCAGTTGTCACTTGGCAGCCCAGACGGTCTCTGGCTGAAGCTTTTTGGATGTTTTTATTTTTCGCGATTGGCGATATCAAAGCCGGCATTCTTCGTCCAAAAGTAAAGTTATTATTCATCCGTTACTTTGTATTTTTCTTTTTATTATTTTTATTACTGGAACTCAATACGTTATACATCATACCTTATACGTTATACAGCTTCATGATTTATTATTTTTGGTCAGTTGTAAAAAACTACAAGTACGTTCGTGACCCACGGGCTTTCTTTTGGCTGCCAGTTCTTCAATTTACCTCAGACGCCTCTGTTATCCTGGGGTCAATCATTGGTATGATGTCCAGGCAATGGGCTATACAAAAACCGCAGCCAAAGGCCTGACTTGGATAGGGGCAATAAGAGGACTCACCAGAAGCTTGAGTTTCGTGCGCATAGCCATCCTGGCTCGCATACTTTCTCCAGATCAGATGGGCCATTTTGCCATAGCCACTATGGTATTGGCCTTTTTGGAGATTGTGACTGAGACCGGGATTAACGTCTTTCTTATCCAAGAAGGAAAAAAGCTTGAGGACTATGTAGATACCGCCTGGTCAGTGTCCATCCTGCGCGGACTTCTAATCTGTTTGGTCGTTCTCGTGGCTTCATGGCCCATCTCTCAGTTTTTTTCATCGCCAGACGCTTTGATACTAGTTCAGCTAGCAGCAGCCATCCCACTTATCAGAGGACTTATAAACCCGAGCATCATCAGGCTCCAAAAGGATCTCACTTTTGACCGAGAATTTTATTTACGTACCGCCATTCTTTTGGTGGACGCCGTGGTGTCTATTTCAATCAGCTTTATTTATCGCACTCCTGCAGGTTTGGTCTGGGGCATGATCGCAGGCGCAATCTTAGAAGTCATCTTGTCACATCTGCTTATCTCTCCCCGTCCACAGTGGAATCTAGATTTTTCCAAAGTAAATCAGATCCTAAACAGAGGTCGTTGGATGACAGCCGCCGGAGTCTTCAATTATTTTTTCCACAACGGGGACAACATTGTCGTCGGTCGCATTCTCTCGACTGCCAAGCTGGGTGTGTATCAGCTGGCCTACTCGATTTCTATTTTGCCCATTACCGAGATCGCAGACACTTTTGGCCGAGTCATGTTTCCCGTTTATTCCCGAGTAGCCAGCGATAGAGCTCGACTCTTTCGCGCATTTACTCGGGTGACGGCCGGCATTACTTTGCTCGTGACACCTTTCTGTCTATTGCTGATTTTCTTTCCAGAAAATCTAATCTCATTTTTTCTCGGTGACAAATGGCTCGAAGCTGCCACCGTTCTGCCCATTCTTGCTCTATTTGGTGGCATCAGGGCCATTACCGGGTCTACTTCGTCACTGTTTCTGGCTGTCAAAAAGCAGGAGTATGTGACGGCCGTTACTCTCGCGAGTCTTGCCGGGCTCGCCGTGACTATCGTTCCCGCAGTATCTCGCTATGGTATACTCGGCGCGTCTTATTCAGCTTTGATAGGGTCTATTGCCGCCATCCCAGTCATCGTCTATTTTCTGAGCAAGACGTTCTCTAGATGACACCACTTCCAGAATCAGTCCTAGACAATCTTCTCTCATTTTCCTGGGCCGTCCCCTCCGATGTTATTCTACGCGCAACCGAAGCCATAGAGTGGTCATCACACTCTTTTACTAGTCCTGTTCTGGATATCGGATGTGGAGAGGGCAATATCGGGGCTGTAGTTTTTTTCAATCAGGGCAAAATAGACATCGGCATGGATCTGGACCCAGATGGCATCGTTAGAGCAAAAAAAAGTAAAAAATACAAAAAACTTATAGTGGGGGATGCCCGGAAAATACCTTTGCCAAACTCATCGGTAAACACAGTTATTAGTAACAGCACTTTTGAGCATATTGAAGTATCTGATATCAAAGCAGTTTCCGAAGTGTCCCGGGTTTTAAGATCAGGTGGCAAGTTTTTTATTACAGTCCCATCCGACAGATATCGGGACACTCTGTCTGGACTCGTAAGTCCGAAAGAGTTCACTTGGTACAACGATAGAGTCATGCATTACAGATATCGAGATTTGTCAGATTGGCAAAAGATCCTCAAAAAAAATAATCTCAAGATCATTCATCATCACTATTACTTTTCAAAAAGCATCATTCCTGTTTGGTACAGATTATTTAAAATCGCGGTTACAAAAATAAATGGTAGGGAGCTCTGGTCTTACATAAGAGACTCCAGATTCAGCAAGTTTCTCCCCAAAAAGATTATTATTCAGCTCGAAAAGATTATTTTACGTCCTTTAATCACCCAAGCGACAAAATCCGATGGCACGTGGCACTTCATCATCGCTCAAAAAAGTTAGCCCAAAGCTATACACAAAAAAATATTATCTAGAAGATTGTAGTGGTTATGAGTTATATAAAAAAACAAAAGGGGACTCACTAGACGATCGGTTACAAAAGATTGTCACCTTGCTTCCTGATCTGTCAGGAGCAAATATCCTAGATATTGGTTGTGGCAGGGGAGAACTGGCAATATATCTGGCCAAGAAAGGCAATCACGTCACTGGAATTGATTATTCCAAAGAGGCAATAGATTTAGCAAATCTTGCCAAGAGTCATCAGCCAAAAAAGATTAAATCGCGATTAGACTTTAGAGTACTAGACATAGACAAGTTATCACGGTTAGACAAACAGTTTGATCTCATCGTTTGCACAGAAGTCTGGGAGCACATTTATCCTCTGGAGCAAGAAAGTTTACTCACATCAGCGCGGCAACTGCTAAGGCCCGCAGGTCAGATCTTTATCC
Organism: uncultured Gammaproteobacteria bacterium; assembly: GCA_964356705.1. Classification (GTDB taxonomy): domain Bacteria; phylum Patescibacteriota; class Microgenomatia; order CAZETR01; family Amesbacteraceae; genus CAYHIN01. The sequence goes on along the minus strand of CAYHIN010000009.1, from coordinate 14,584 downwards.
ACACTGCTCCCTCCCGCTGGTTCAACGACTACACCTATCGTCTCTGGTGTTATCCAGTCAGCACTTTATTCATAAACGTATGGAACCTGATATTTAGCAAACAATACGGAAATATCCCCCCCTATGCAAAACTTCGCACTCACTATCACAAGCTTATGCATATCAATGAACCAGATTATTATTCATTAAAAAATATTATTCAAAAAAATGGTTTCGCAGGAGAAATCAGGTCGACAAATATTACAGTCAACAAGCCCGTCCTGTCATTCAAAGATGTCATATACAATTTTTTAGTTTATCTATCTCCATTGAGCAGTCGCTTTCCGCTCAACGTTTTTTGGGGAAATGATTTTTGGATATTGGCAAAAAAGATATGAAAATAGCCGTCTTTCACAATTTTCCTGCCGGTGGCGGCAAAAGAACTGTTTACGAGCAGGTAAAGGGTTTAATAAAGTATGGGCACGCAGTAGAAGTCTTTGAGATAAAAAATAGTGACTCTGACTTTTGTGATCTCAGATCCCTGGGTTGTAAGGTTCATGAGATTGATTTCGAGAAGACCAGCAATCTTCCAGGCATCCTGGCTAGGCTGCAAAAAGATTATCAAAATTTTTTTGTTCTAAAAAACATTCATGCTTCCTGGGCTACTTTTATCAATTCCTCAGGTTTTGATGTCGCCCTTGTTCATACAGACTTGTATACGGAATCCCCATTTATTTTGCAGTTTCTAAAAGTTCCCCACGTCTACCATTGTCACGAGTTACTGCGAATTGGTTACGAAAAAGAGTACGCATTTACAGACAAGGTCTCCTGGCCAAAATATCTATACGAGATCTTGACTCGAAAATACCGGGTATATATAGATAGAATTAATGCCAGATCAGCCCAACATATTATTACTAATTCCAAGTTTACCCAATCAAACATAAAAAAAGCCTACGGTCGCCAGGCTACGATCTGTTATTCCGGCGTGGATACCAATATTTTTAAGCCCGTCGCAAAAAAGTCCAACACCATTCTTTTCATGGGCCAAAAAAATTATGTCGGGGGTTATGATTTTGTGCAGAAGATCGTATCTCTGCTGCCAAAAAAAGCCAAAACCAGGATCATAAATTTTGGTTTTCCAGAGGGTCGTCCAGACACCAAAAATGATTTGGTGCTGGCAAAAGCTTATTCCCAGGCTCTAGCCACACTTTGTGTGTCATACAATGAGCCATTTGGTCTCAAAGCTTTAGAGTCTATGGCTTGCGGCACTCCTGCCCTAGCAGTTTCTGAAGGAGGATATGTAGACTCTATTATTCACGGTCAGACCGGCTGGCTCCTGCCACGTGATCCGCAAGTATTTGCCACCCTCATAACCAAGCTTATAAAAAATACGGCTATTTCAATTCGTCTAGGCAAAAGAGCCAGAACCCACGTGATTCGTAACTGGACTTGGAACCGGCACGTCCAGCAGTTAGAAAAGATTCTCAAAAAAATTAGTCATGTCTAAAGTCTCAGTCATTATCGTCAAGTATCGTGCCCAAAAAGAGCTCCAGCAGTGTCTAAAATCACTACCCAAAAAATTGCATGAATTGATAATCGTAGACAACAACAAAATAAACAGAGGCTATGCCAAAGGCAACAATCTAGGGGCAAAAAAGTCGACTGGCGATTATCTGTTCATTCTAAATCCAGACACCATTCTTTTCCCAAACACTCTTTCTCATTTGGTCTCATTTCTAGACAGTCACCCACAGGCCGCCATAGTTGCCCCATTACTTCTGGATGCGAACGAAAATGCTTACCCGCTTCAAGGCACCTCCCAGCTTACTCCGATGGCAGCCATCTTTAGTCTGTCCTTTATTTACAAGTTTTGGCCAGGAAGTCAGATGGCTTGCAATTACTGGCTAAAAACCTGGGACAAAAAATCTCCCAAAGAAGTTGACGTGATTCCTGGCACTGCATTCTTGATCAGAAGAAAAGTTTTTGAACAAGTAGGCGGATTTGATGCAAACTTCTTTTTGTATTTCGAAGAGTCTGATCTTTGTAAAAGAGTCAAAGAATTGGGGTATGACATCTGGATAAACCCACAGGCCCAGCTCATCCACCACTGGGGCAAAAGCACACCTCATGATTCAAAGACTCAAAAAATCTTTGTCCAGAGTCGAAAGCACTATTTTACAAAACATTTTGGTAAATTCAGCAGTTTCATGGTTGAACTTTTTTGCAATCCAAAAGCGGTGTTAAAATAATCACATGCTTACCGGAGTCGTACTTACACACAATGAAGAGCAGAATATTCAAAAATGCCTAGACTCACTTCAGTTTTGCGACTCTATAATAGTTGTAGACGATGACTCCACAGACGACACTGTGAAACTTTCTCAGACATCGGGGGCCAAAGTAATACCTCATTCTCTAAATAATGATTTCTCAGCCCAGCGCAATTTTGCCCTCACCCAAGTCCAGCCCGGCTGGGTATTATTCATCGATGCCGACGAGGTCGTCTCCAAGCCTCTCGCAGATGAAATACTAACTACCCTAAACTCAAAATTCAAAATTCATGATTCATATGTCATCTCTCGTCTTGACTCCATGTGGGGTCGCACTCTTAGCCATGGAAACACAGCTGGTCAAAAGTTTGTCCGCTTGACCAGGCACAATGCTGGATCCTGGATTTATCCTGTGCATGAGATATGGCAGGTCAAAGAACCTACTGGTGAGCTAAGATCACCATTACTTCACTATCCTCACCCCAGTCTTTACGATTTCTTGTCCGAGCTAAACCATTACTCCACAATTCGCGCTCATCAGTTCCAAAAATCCGGTCGAAAGACTAATCTGTTTGAAATCATTCTAGGACCAGTTTGGCGTTTTGTTGAAAACTATATTCTCAAGTTAGGTTTTTTGGACGGCACTGCCGGTTTTATCCACGCTATGTGTATGGCATTTTACATGTTTCTAGTATCAGGCAAGCTATGGCTCTTATCGCCGAAATCCTCCTAATCATCTCCTTTGCTATAGGCAACACCTACAAGTTTCACAACGTTTCTTTTTTGGACCTCTCAGTCTTTATTATCTGGTTAGTCTTTTTTATTAAAAATGGATTTAAGATCTCTATCCCAAAACCCCTCCTAGTATTTTTAGTAATCGCAGGCACATCATTACTCCTGGCTCAAAAATGGGGACTATCTGCTCAGTTGGTAGGGCTTCAATATCTTTTTCGTTTTTTCATCTATGCCACACTCCCGTTTTTTCATGATCAAAAAAGACTTGTTTATCGCCTGGGTATAGTCACAGTTGTAGCGGGACTTGCTCAATACGTTTTTTTACCAGACGTCAGATTTTTGTCAGCATTGGGCTGGGATGACCATTATTACCGGGTCATTGGCTCATTTTTAGACCCTGGTTTTACGGGTCTGCTTCTTGTTTTATTTTTAGTCTTCTTTTTTGAGCATAGACACCGTTTCATGACCATTCTGTCTTACCTAGCTTTGGCTCTTACTTACTCCCGCAGTTCCTATTTGGCATTCTCAGTGGCTTTCGCCATCATCGCCTGGCAAAAGAGATCCATTATTATTTTTGCCAAAGCGATTTTGATATTGCTTTTCACTCTTATAATTCTTCCTCGAAATTCAGGAGGAGAAGGGGTAAGGCTCTCTCGTACCAGCTCCATCCAAGCCCGCATCACAAATTGGAAGGAGTCTCTTCAAATCTTCTCTGACCACCCTATTATAGGAGTAGGTTTCAACACGTACCGTTTTGCAAAAAAAGATTACGGTTTTCTCGAAAACCGCGACTGGCAAACAAATCACGCCGGTGCCGGAGCCGACTCATCTTTATTATTTGTAGCCGCCACCACCGGTCTCCTGGGTCTCACTGCTTACCTGCTTTATTTAAAAAAGTTATACATGATACTTGATACAAAATACTTTATACCCATAATAGCCCACTCAATCTTTCTCAACTCTCTCTTCTACCCCGCCGTCATGCTCTTGATCGCTTTGTTGATTACGGTTGATAATTCACCACGATCTCTTTCTTCGAAACATTAGTCGCCTGATCGCGGGCCTCTACTACCAATTTGTTTTCTCCAGACACTAGAGTTACCAAAGTAGAAAAATTTCCCTCAGAGTCCACTATTACCAGCCGTTGATTTACGATTATTCGTGCGCCCACATCTGTCTTGCCTTTTACTTCTAGCTTGGCATTGCTGCCTGACACAGTTGTCCCTTCAGAAGGGGCAGATATTTCGAGAGTGGGCTGTTTTGTCAGGTAAAAAATAGTGAGATTTCTGGACGTCTGACTTATATTTCCTCCGGAGTCTACTGCCACTGCTGAAAACTTGTTTTCTCCTTCTACCAGTCTCACATCACCAAAGTGCAAAGATCCATCTTCAGCTGCCACCAGCTCGGCTACTCTTTCATCTTGTCTGGACAAGTGTACGGTCACTCCAGGTTCGGCAGAGCCGGTGATCACTTGTGAGGCGCTATTTGTAGCCGGATATGGATTAGAAAGCAACGGCGGCGGGGGAGGAATAAAGTCATTTTTATCCACAGGTTTGTTAGCAGAGTTTATTTCCGCCAGGAAAGCCGCCATCTTGACGACCGTCGGGACCCCCATGATCACGACCAAGATAATGAGTACCACAGTTCCGATCCCGAGCAGTGTCGCCGTTCTCACGCTTCTCTTTTCTTCCAGTCTTTGTAGTCTCGATCTGACCATCCTGATGGTAAAATTGTACCATGTCCAAAGCCGAGGTAGCTCAGGTGGTTTACCCGTCAAATTTTTTTGCTTTGCAAAAAATTTAGTCGGGTTAAGAGCAGCAAGACATATGTATTACGTTTATATTCTGAAAAGTTTGAAAGATAGTAAGTTATACGTAGGTTATTCAAACAATCCTGAAGATAGGCTAAAATATCATAATAGCGGCAAAGTCGACGCAACTAGGCACAGACGACCGTTTGAGATAATCTTTATGGAAGCATTTCTCAATCAACAAGACGCTACATCAAGGGAAAAATTTTACAAAACAGGTTGGGGTAGAACCCATTTAAAAAAGATTTTGGCAAATTATCTAAAGTCAGACTCATTAGCTGGTGAACTCATAAGTTTACCTGACTAAGTTTTGCGATAGCAAAAGTTTGACAGGCCGAGGTAGCTCAGGGGTAGAGCAGCGGTATCGTAAACCGCGGGTCGGGAGTCCGAATCTCCCCCTCGGCTCAAGTATGTAGTATAAATAGCACATGAAGATTATCGCCTCGTTACTGATCGCTTCCGCTCTTTCTGCAATATTGTCTCCCCGGCTATCGAGCTTCGCTTCTTCACTATACTCATCAGACATCCCCGGGGTTTCTCAGAGTCTCATTCAGGCAAAATCATACGACCTCACCGAGTTTGCTCTGACTTTTATTCTTAGCATAATTATCGTCGGGGCAAACGAATATTTTCTAAAAAAAGATCCCGGATATTTTCTATTGACCCTCGGTGTTCTCTCGTTTTTGTATACCAGGTTTGCCACGTATTCTGGCAAAGCCGTCATTGGAGTCATCGTAGTCTGTGAGCTGATATTGATTATTTCTAGTCGTTTTATAAACAAAAAAACAGCAGATGACCCTCTGGCAATTTTCAACGGTTTATTTATGGGTTTCTACTTTCTCATTTTTCTAAATCTCGTTACTCCTTTAGTCTCGATCTCGATTTCAGCCCTGGTCCTCGTTCCAGTTCTAAATCTAGTTCTTAGTAGACACTTTCCCAAGTGGTCAAACATCGTTCAATATTTCCCAACCCCTTTGGTAGCACTAGCCGCTATCTTTCCCAAAAATAATCTGGTTATTTTTTCACTTGGAGCACTAATCATCTTAGTCTGGATCGTGTGCGTCAATCTCAAAAAAACTATTCTTCCGCAAAAAGTATTGCTAAATTATCTCCTCCCGATACTGCTCATCTTTTTAGTTTCATACAACCCAGGTTACAATATTGGGGATTTTGACTCAGTCGAGGAAGGTTTTTGGAGTGCTTGGGTCCAGAGATTGACGCAAGGAGAGATGCTCTACAAAGACGTCTTTGTTTATCACCCCCCGGTTTTGATTTGGGGTCTCTATCTATTTGAAAAAATCGCGGGTTTTACTCTTTCCTCGCAAAGACTCTTCATGCATCTGTTGCAAGTCATGGGAGCCGTAATATTTATGTTCTTTGCCAGAAATCTCATCAAGTCCAAGTGGCTACTCGTCATAATCGTTCTTTGTTTCCTAGGTCTGACTACGTCGTCGGTAAAAAACAATGTCGAGATTAGAGTAGCCTTCGGTCTTGCCAGTCTCTTGGCTCTATCCAGTCGCAAGTATGCCCTTTCAGGCGCCCTCACGGCAGTCACATTCTTTACAAGTATAGAAGTAGGTCTGGCTTCTGTTATATCCCACCTCTTATTCATTTTTCTGCAAAATGCCAGACTGAAAAATTTGTCTCGCTGGGCTTTGGGAATATTCTTAGGCGCCTCTCCAGTGGTAATTGTTTTACTGATTACGGGAGGTCTCTGGGGATTTATTAGTCAGATCACTTTTTATGCATCAATTTTTTCCAAAGGCTACTTCAACGCGCCGGTTGATCGCGCGATTAGCCTATCCTTTTTTCACTGGCATATTTTCAATCAGTATTTATCGTCTCCCGCTATGTGGTTTGAGATCTCAAAGTTTGTGATATTTGGGTCGGTGATAATCAGTTTCTACAAGAAAAATCATTACCTCCTAGCAGTCAGTACCTTTGCTCTGGTTTTGTACCGGGTTGCCTTAGGCAGATCTGATTTTCTTCATCTGCTATTTCCTCTTATTGTAGTTCTTGTCATTATAGGTCACGCGCTGGACAGTCTGACCAAGGACAAGTTACTACTTGCCGTGGTTCTGTCTGTCATCTTAGTGACTATGGGAGCCAGGGATGCCATAAGCTCTGCCTATCTGGAAAATATGATTATGCGTCTTCAGACTTACGGAGCACCCACTGGAGAATATTATGCATACTCGTCGCCCAGAGGCGGGGGACTACAGAAGGGTACGCGTGTGACCACCGAGTCAGAAAACGAACTTCTAGAATTTATAGAGACAAATACGACGCCTGCGGACTCACTTTTTGCCTATCCGTGGTATCCCGAAATATATTTCCTGACCAACAGAAGCAATCCTACTCCAGTGGACACTCCCTACGCTTTTTATACCTCAGATCATCAAAAAATTATGATAGAAGGCCTAAATAAATCTCAGCCAAAATATATCATCTACAATCCAGACATGAACTTTGGTGGTTTATCAGTAGGCGCTCTACCAGAGGTGGATGAATATATAAAATCAAATTACACCCCGGAAAAACAGTTTGGAAAAAATAGGGTATATGTCAAAAGATAAATTTTCTGCTACCTGGATCTCGCACTCGTCACTCTCAGATTATCTGAAGTGTCCCCGCGCCTACTATCTAAAAAACATGTGGAAAAATGCCGCTGGTCACAAAGTCAGTGTCATGTCCCCGGCGCTTGCTCTCGGTCAGTCAGTCCACGAGGTAGTGGAGTCATTATCCATTATCCCATCTGGCACTAGATTTAATACCGACCTATTAGTCAAATTTGACTTATCATGGCGAAAAGTCACAGGATTAAAGGGTGGTTTTACAAGCGAGTCACAGGAGGCAGATGCAAAAAAAAGAGGTGAGACGATGCTAGGACGCGTCATGGCCAACCCCGGTCCTTTGAAAAACAAGACCATCAAGATCAGAGAGACGGTTCCCTATTATTGGCTTTCCGAGGATGACAACATCATTTTATGCGGTAAGATCGACTGGTTAGAATACGTACCGGAGTCCGATTCAGTAAATATTATAGATTTCAAAACTGGTAAATATGATGAAGATCCCGAATCTCTGCAGCTCCCTATCTACTTTTTATTAGCCGGTCACACCCAGAGTCGTCCCATATCCAAAGCTTTTTATTGGTACCTGGACCGTGACGATGCTCCCCGTGAGGTCATCCCTCCAGATCTAGTAGAGTCCGAAAAAAAGATTCTAATGTTGGCCAAAAAGATTGCTCTGGCTCGCAAACTAAATCATTTTCAGTGTCCGCAGGCAGGCGGTTGTAGGTCCTGTGATGGACTAGAAAAAGTATTTTTAGGTAAAGCAGATCTCGTAGGGACAAACGATTTTGGCCAAGACGTGTATGTACTCCCTTAAAAGAAATCGCCGGACCCGGGGCATCAGTATCTCTATTCGCCCCGGAGGTGAGGTCACAGTTACCGCCCATCCTCTCATCCCCAAGTATGCAATTGAGGCTTTTGTGAGTACAAAAAAAGACTGGATAGAGAAGCACTCAGCCGTCCAAAAAGAAAAATCACCAAAGTTATCAAAATCCGAAGAAAGAAAAGAATATCTACAGCACAAAGCCGCAGCTCTCGCCTTGGCTCACGCCAGGCTCGAGCATTTCAATCGGGTGTATGGATTTAAATATCAGTCAGTGGCTATCAAAAATACTTCTTCCCGTTGGGGTAGTTGTAGCAGAAGGGGCAATCTGAACTTTAGTTACAAAATCGCTCTCATCCCCCAAGTCCAGTCGGACTACATCATCGTCCACGAGCTCTGTCATCTCAGGCAGTTCAATCATTCCCAAAGGTTTTGGGATCTTGTAGCGATCACCTATCCCGATCACAAAAAGATTAGAAAATTTCTGAGGGATACTAGCTTACAGTAACACCTATCATGTCAAAGGCTTTGTACCTTGCTTGCACTTCAGCCCGAAATTTGTCAGCCACATTGTTAGAAAACTTGCCCTTGCCCGCCGTCTCCATCTTGCCACACAGCCATCTCTCAGTATCTTCCACTATTCTTCGCACCGACTTACCTATCTCGTTAAATCTCTCTTGATTTGCCTCCTGGTTTTTTAAATATGCATCGTGCACCAGCCCAAACTGATCAAACTCATCTTTGTGCTTAGCCAACATTTCTTCGAAAGCCTGTTTATATTTGGTCATTTTGACAAATTAGCTTCCAAACTTTTTCAGATTTGTTGTTTTTACTCCCACCGCATCTAATCTCATACGCGTTTCTTCAATTCAGAATACAAATTATCTTCAATTTCGATTTCGCCTGACTTCATTCTCTCGTCAGCCAGTCTATTTCCTCTTTCGCCAGGTACAAGTATTTCTTTTATCCCGTCCAATTTCCTGGCAGATTTCACTTTGGCTACTATTTCCGACACGTTTTTGTTAAATTCACTCGCGGGTACAAAGATGTTGGGATCAATCGCAATTACTAGATTGCCGGCATTAGTACTATCACTATCAAACGAGTCTGCCTGCACAAATGTTCCGGCCAGAATCTGCACGACGAGAGCCAAGCCTGATCCTTTATGTCCAGCCAAAGTTTTTAATGCTCCACCCATTATTTTTACCGGGTCAGTCGTCTCGTTCCCATCAGCATCATATCCAATTCCTTCCACTACTTGTTTACCTGCGGTTTTTGCCTCAATCAGGCCATAATAAGCCATAGCTGAGGTTGTCATATCAAAAACTATTGGATCAGATTCAGTCGGAATTCCGTAAGCGATAGGATTTGTACAAAATTAGCTTCATTTGAACCATGAGGGGCGGTAGTCTGAAATGGTGCAGACGAAAAGGCAAAGCCTATCAGTCCAGCATCAGCAACTCTCTTAACATAATATCCCAAAGCACCTGTTGACTCGTCAGTATTAAAGTTACCAGCGATTCCCACCCCTGACTCCTTAGCCTTTTTGATCGCGAGGTCGGTAACTTTACGCATGACAACCATGGCATGAGTCTTATTTCCGTCTACCAATGCGGACACACCTGTTTCTTTTACTAGGCTTGGTTCAGCGGCACCTTCTCTTTTGGGGATACCATTACCAATCAGCTTTACTACCCCTTGGTTATTTCCACGCAGTTGGGCATACATCAACACGTCCAAAATGACTTTTGTCTCTTGAGGATTATATCCATACCCAGTTATTGCCTTTGTTGCAGCCTCTACTAGTTCCGAAATCTTAATTTTCATTACTCTTTATTATACTAAATACATCCAAAGCGCAACCACAGTTCACAATTCCTTCCTCCATGTCATGGCATCTCCACCCTTACCATATTTTTCAACAATCACTCCCATATCCATGCCGAATTATCTCATAATCCAAACATTACTTTCAATCAATCGGACGAAATCCGACTGCGAGAAGATACCCCGACAGTAAGGTCGTGGGTTATTTTACTTTCGAACGTAATGTGTGGATCTGCCTTTGCCTTTTCGCTCAATGAGTCCAAGATTTAGCAGTTTCTGAAAGTCCATTGTGCGAGTGGCCTTTGCCCTATCAGTCAATTTAGCGTAACTTCGATCTGTGATAAAACCGTTTTGCTTAATATATTCAAGTATTTTAATGTGATGAGTCTCCAGTTTGGTGTCTGGAGTATTGCCACCAACCGGGAGAAGCTTATTGACCCGCAAAAGTTCATCTATCAATCCTCCAGTAAAATACTCAAGCCAGCTCGTAAAATCGATTGATTCTTCTAGTTCATTGTAATCTCCATACTCACCGATCGTTTGGAAATACTTGGTAACATTTTGATTGTAATAATTCTCAAAACTAAATAGATTAAAGGTATTCAATCCCATTTTTGCCAACAGCACCTTCGTAGCTAATCGGGTGGTTCTACCGTTTCCGTCCATGAACGGATGAACAATAACCATTTGTTTATGAAAGACTCCAGCTAGAATTAACGGATCAACTTTCCGTCCGTTATCTTTGGTATATGCAATTAAATCATTAATCAATTCTTCTATTTTTTCGACATCCGGAGGTAAATAAACCATCTTCCCCGTTCTTGGATCGTTAACTACCACTGGATTTTGTCTAAGTTTACCAGTTTCGAAAGTAGGCAGGAGCCCGACCATGACTTGCTTGTGAATATCCAAAATCAGTTTTAGAGAAATCTCTAACTGGACCGATTGCAACATCTGATTAAGATTTTCTAATGCGGTATTGTAGTTGATGACCTCTTTTTCACTATCTCGAATGTTGATTGGTTGCGACTTGAGCACTTTCTTCACCTCAGTTAATGGTAAGGGATTGCCTTCGATACTAGTTGAAGCATAAGTCGAAACTTCTCTGGCCGTTTTTTCAAACTCAACAACTACAATGTTGGGAAACCGGCGATCGTTTAAGTCTCTGACGAGGCTGTTTACGTGGGAAATGTTAGCTAGTAATTGGTCGGTGATCGTGTATTTAGGAGTAAACATATCCAGTCAAATAATAGGCGATTACTAGGCGATTGTCAAGTACCTTAATTCCCTTTGTGAGCTCGTTTTTGAAAAAGTTCGGACTGATTTTGATATACAATCAATATACATGTCCAGCATAAATTCCGAGTGGTTGAGACAACCGATGTCACAAATGGAGAAAACTCTCCGACTCCCATATGTAATCAGAATTACTGCTTGGAACTTTTTAAACATGACCGCTCCCAAATGGCTAATTCTATTCTTTGGTCTCTGGCTCATTTCTAGAAACATACTAGTCTCCATTCTTTTGGGATTCATGGGGAGTCTAATCTGGGAAATGTTTACACTGAGAACATGGTATCAAAAAACTGTCTTTCCAATACACCAGGGCAACATGTTGCAAATAAGGAAGATGTTTGAAGAACAGAGCAGCTACCCTGCGTCTAAGTTTGCCAGTAAGGTCGAATTCGTAGCTGAAAAATCAGCTTGGAGCATGGTTCAAGGTGGTTATTCAGCTTTGCCTTCATGGGGCTGGGAAATTGTTTTCAAACTCCTTTACCCTTTTCTTGTTTTGGACAAATCGATTCCTTATCAAAATCTTCTCATTGGGTTCAACAACAAAACAATCGAAGCAGATCAGAAACTTTGGGAGGTAAGCCAGGAGACAGACATCGAAACTCAAAGAAAACTATTAGAGTCCTATCTGGATGAGTTTGGAAGCAAAGTTGACGACTGGGATATTGCATTACCAACACTTCGCGAAAGACCAATAGCCATCCGGTCGCTTTTGACACTATCAAAGTTTTCCCCATCACCAAAATCTCGACTCGAATCAGCAAGAATCAAAAGAGAGCAAAGTATAATTCAACTACAAAAACAGTTACGTGTTCCCAAAGTGTTGTTTAACTGGTTATTACAAATTGTCCAACAAAACGTTGCTCTCCGCGAAGACCGTCGTTATTTTGAATTCCAAGCCGACTATTACTTGCGACAGATGTTACTTCGCTTGGCCAAATTGAATAATATCCCAGAAGACAAATTATTTAAGATGTCTTGGAAGGAGGTAAAACATGCTGCTCAAAGGTAGCGCCGCCAGCCATGGTGAAGTCACTGGAACTGCCAGAGTGGTTCTGAGTCTTGATGAAATTGAGAATTTCAAGCCCGGTGACATCTTAGTTACAGTTGCCACCAGCCCGGCCTGGACTCCTCTGATGCACGCCTCAGGAGGAATTGTTACTGAAACCGGTGGAGTCCTCTCCCACGCAGCCATTGTTTCACGCGAGTACAGCATCCCGGCAGTCGTTGCCATACCAGGTGTCACCAAGAAAATAAAAGATGGTCAAACAGTCAGAGTAAATGGTACCTTAGGCACCGTGGAGATTGTTAAATGAACACGAGCCAGATCCTTGAGCTGGTTTTTGAAAAAGTTCGCACTGATTTTCGAGAGTCCCCGTGATGCAGCAGCTCGCTTCGCTCGCTGACTTGCGGCTCGGCTACCGCCTCGCCTCCGCCTATTTTTTGCGCACGCCGTGTGCGACTGCCGTCGCACCAAGACCGAGAACACCAGATACGAACTAAATTTTCAACTAACACAAGCATTTTACAACATTCCGTTACAACCCACCCATTGATCAAAAGTAGGAAACTTTACTAACCTCTCAATATTACTAATTTGCATATACGGTTAAATTCCCTGGTTTTGTAACATCACTATTGGGAATAAACTTAGCGGCTACAACAATAGGTTTGATATTCTCTCCGTATATCGCTATTGAATACTTATATATTTTTAGTATTCTATCCCAGGCAATCCCTCGTGAGCTTGTGTCAAAAACTTCAACAGTCAATCGGTTTTTTATTTCAGGAGAGTTGACCACCTGGGAGAGAAAATTTACATATTCAGATTCTCCATTTAGAAGATCTATTTCTTCTTTCCTATTAATCCACTGCAAAGTTGAAGGTTCAAACCTTTCCGTTTCTGTACCTCTTTCATCTCTAATATCCACTCTTACCTTTAATCCTTTCGCTGCTCCTCCGCGGTTGGTAACTTTAAGCCTAAAATAAAACTTTTTTACATTACTCTTTTGTCCCTCATCCTGTATATTGCAAAGCGGTACTAGCGCCCACCTGAAACACCTATCTGAATTTTTATTAAACTGGATATCTAATTTAGGACGGTCTAACCATCTCCAAAATCTCTCTGCAAACAACGCCACTAGAACGGCTATAAGAGTGGCTGTCGCTATCAGTAGTTGAATATAATCACCAGGGTTGAGAACATTCATTCCTTCGTCTTTGAGGTTAACTTTTCAATAAAATCCTTGTTTTTTTCTAGTAAATCTGGATTGTCGGTAAATAAATCAAACCATGTATCGCCAGAATCTCCTCTATGGTAACTAATCAATTTTCCGTGTGAGTCCCCCTTTATTCCAAATTTTTCGTGTCCTATCGACCAAGAGGTAGATTTTGTGACTAGACCAAAAACAAATACTACAAATGACAAAAACAAAAAAGTGTCGGAGTTAACTACTATCTGTGGAATTTCTTTTGAAGATAATTTAATAAATAAATACCAAACCGACAAATAAATTATTGGCGAAAGAAAGTTCCCAAAACCTCTAATTATTTTTCCAAACTGAACTTTTTTGAATAACTCTACCATAAAGTATATTAATTCAAGGGGCCGAACTAACAGTTCCCTTGTATGCATCCACTTCCACCTTCATTCCGTTTTTTAATATAGACGTTCCAGTTTTTGTACCTACTATACAAGGAAGATTTAATTCTCGACACACAATAGCGGCATGACAAGTCACCCCTCCAAAATCAGTCACAATCGCAACTGCCTTGGCCATGGCTGGTGTCATATCTGGACTTGTAGCATTGGTTACTAAAACTTCTCCTTTTTCTACATTCTTCCACTCATCGGGCTCGCTACTCATCACAATTCTACATTTACCTGAAGCTTTACCATGACTCGCTGGTAAACCAGTCAGCAACACACCATCTCCCACTGCAGTGACATTTAGATCGTGGTATATCAACAAATCTTGGAACAGCCCATCCACGTCTTCGTAGGCCGGCTCGTCATTGTAGTCAAAAAACAAAAACTTCTCCTCGCCACGCACCCTCCCATACTCAAACTCAAAATGTCCCGGCTGATTAGACACCAGAGAGTAGAGAGTGTCTTGGTACTCTTTCTCAACCGTATCAGAGTAATGTAGTATCTTTTGGGAATTAAAGAGCATAGGATCGCTGATCGTCAGCCCAGATATCAGCTCGTAATGCTTGTCGCCCCTCACAAAGTCAGCCACCGCGTTTAGCTGTTTAGAAACCACCACACTTC
>CAYHIN010000008.1:0-29673 GCA_964356705.1 uncultured Gammaproteobacteria bacterium | reverse complement strand
ATGCCAGCATGTCGCTTATATTTTCTTTCCCTACGTTGACAATAAATCTGCGGATAGCACTATCCGTCTGATGCTCGTCTACTGTAAATTGGTGCCAGCGTACCAGTCTATAAAATTTATCTTTCTGATCATTAGAAAATCGCAGTCTCTCAGAGATTTTTTCTGCAATCTTGCTGGATTCCATTTCATGGTTATAAAAAGTGATCCGTCCATCCGGATATTTTCTTTGTGTTTTTATTTTTCCCACGTCATGGATCAGTGTAGCCAGGCGGGTGACGGGATCAGGAGATGGGCAAAATCGTAAGGACTCCACACTATGTGTCCCTACATCATATATATGGTGTCTGCCGGGAGATTTCTGATCCACACCAAATGCCTGTTCCATTTCTGGTAGGACATAAGTAGCAAGCCCAGTGCTTCGTAAGATCAGATAGCCATCCGCAGGATAGTCCGAGGCCATGATCTTTAGCAGTTCATCGCGGATGCGTTCTGCTGAAATATTTTGGATTTTCTCAGCATTTTTTTTGATAGCGAGAAATGTCTGCTCCTCGATGTTGAACTTTAGCTGGGAGGCGATTCTCACCGCCCGCATCATTCTTAGCGCATCCTCCTCAAATCGTTTGTTGGGATCACCGACCGCCCGGATCAGGCCGTTTTTTATATCTTCATGTCCGTTATATAGATCAATCAGTTCAAATTTATTTTTTCCGGCTCGTTTTAGAGCCATTGAGTTGATCGTTAGATCCCGCCTGGCTATGTCTTCAGACAGAGTCTCTCCCCACTTCACTTCATCTGGATGTCTGTTATTACTGTATCCCGACTCAGTTCTAAATGTGGTGATCTCAAATGGACGACTGTCATCTCCCGGCTTTACTCCCACCGTGCCATATTTGTTGTCATAAAAGCTTTCCGGGTTTATAGATAGTATCTCGTCAGGAGTCGCATCAGTCGTAAAGTCCCAGTCCACGAGTGGCCTGCCCAGCAGCAGATCTCTTACAATGCCTCCTACTATATATATCTGCTTACCCGCGACCTCAAACCGGTCCATGAGGATATTCACCTCATCCGGGACTTTCAAAGTGATCACATTACTCATACCAAAATGATACCCCATATACTCTTCCCGTGTCATCCTGAGCATCCGCGAAGGATCCAGTACCTATATCTTCAATCGGATCACCAGTTTCGAGCCTAGGGCACTAGCCAGCCTTTTCAGAAAGTCTAAGGTGGGATTCGCCTGACCAATTTCCAAGCGTGAAATCACAGCCTGCTTTGTACCGATTTTGTTAGCCAGCTGTGTTTGCGTGAAGCCCTTCTTTTTTCTTGCCTCAATAAGGGCGTTTATAAGTGCAAATTCAGGTTGCAGTCTATCGTATTCAGCTTTAAACTTGGGGTCTTTAAGTGCTTTCCTTTTATAGCTAAAAAAGTCAAAATGTTTATCCATATAACTTATATGATATATCATTTTTTATCAAATTCCATGTCATCCTGAACCGCGTGAAGGATCCAGGCTTCAGGTTATAATATCCCCATGCCAGAAATCATAAAAACAAATCCCCAAGACCCACTCAATTTTTATTTGGGTGACAAAGTATTCAAGCCACACGGCTTGAGTCGTTGGGTCTTCAATCGTCAAGAGCAGACTCAAAACAAACTAGGTCCAAAAGAATTTTTGCAAAAAATGGCGGACTCAGGTATCAACTCACTACGTATGGTCGTGCCCGGAGAGCTCGAGCGCGGAGTAGAGCCCGAGTTAGGAAAATACGATGCAGATTTTTTGCGACCCACAGATGAAGTTTTTGAAATCGCGCAATCACTGGGAATACAGATAATTATTTGTTTATTCGACCATGGCTGTTTCTACAAACCATGGGATCCTGAAAGTCTTGAAACCTGGAATTATGGTATTTATAGTACAAAGTTCCCTTCATACAAGGATTTTCTTGCATCGCAAGAGTTACGAAAATATGAAAAAGCCAGACTAGAGTTTTTAGTGAGTCATTTCAATCGATATTCCAATGTCTTCGCCTGGGAAATGATGAATGAGATGAACTACATGGGCAAGCATTTTGACAACACCGAGGATGTAACAATGGATTGGTTTTCTGATATGGCTCAGTTTGTCAGAAGTATCGAGCCAACTCACATGATCACTGGATCTCTTTGGGGTGGAGAGATTTGGGATTCACTTTGCGCCCACCCTCTAAGTGACTTCGTTCAGATTCATACGTATGACGAAGAACTTGATCCAGATAAAAACGTAGAAGTTATAAAAAAGTATGTAATCCAAACCAGAAAATACAATAAACCGATTGCAATTACTGAGTTTGCTTCCAAGAGAGGCAATCCTAGACGAGCAGAATTTGTAGAAAAGAGTTTGAGAGCAGCCCAAGAGGTTGGCTCGTCGGCGTGGCTCTATGCATCCGTCTGGGATTCAGATGCCGATCACGGCATGGGCCATGGGGATATGAATGATGAATTATTCGAAGCATATCGTAAAACTTCTCCATCCAATGACCATAGATGACATCATTTCCCAGATTCTAAAAAATAGGGGAATTGATTCCACCCTAAAGGTGGAAGAATTTTTTCACCCAAAGCACCCAAAAGACATTCCATCCCCTTTTGATTCACAGCCTGCCATTGATCTCATAAACAGTCATATCCAGAAAAATAGCCCCATCGCCATTTATGGTGACTACGATGTCGATGGTATTTGTTCCACCGCCATTCTTTGGGAAACATTACATGCAAATTACGAAAGGGTGTTTCCCCACATTCCTCATCGAAGAACTGAAGGCTATGGTCTGTCTAAAGCCGGCGTTGATCACTGTTTATCTCAGGGAGCAAAATTGATTATTGCCGTAGACAACGGCATTGTCGCCCACGAAGTAGTTGATTACGCTCGTTCTCAAGATTGCGACGTAATCATCATCGACCATCACGAAAAAAAGGAGACAGACCCAAATGCCAATGTCATACTTCACTCGACTTCATCATGCGCCGCCGGCCTCACCTGGTTCTTCTGTCGCGATTTCATACACAGTCTCCCCTCTACTGAATCAGGAGAGGGGAAGGGGGTGAGGTTAGAACTAGTAGCCCTAGCAACTATCTGTGACCAAGTCCCTCTTATCGGTACAAACAGATCATTTGCAAAGTATGGCCTCGAGGATCTAAATCGCACCACCCGCCCCGGCCTATTAGCTTTATTCAGCGAAGCTAGCATTCTCCCCTCTACTGAATCAGGAGAGGGGTCGGGGGTGAGGTTTAACCTATCTACCTATCACGTCGGTTTTATCATCGGTCCCCGTCTCAACGCCTCTGGCCGTCTCGAGCATGCCATCGATAGTTTGCGTCTGTTGTGTACGACCAATCCTGTTCGGGCAGCCGAGCTAGCAAAAACATTGGGAGATACCAATCGTTCTCGCCAAGAGCTCACCGAGGAAGCCGTCTCCCACGCTCTTAGCCATTTAGCCATACAGCCATCTAACAATTTACTGGTCGCTTCCAGCGACACATATGACGAAGGTATTATTGGTTTGATTGCAGCCAAGCTGAGTGAAAAGTTTCACCGTCCCGCAGTGGCCATTGCCGTGGGACCCGAGATCTCAAAAGGCTCAGCCAGATCCATACCAGGATTCAATATTACAGATCACCTGAGACAGTTTTCAGACCTACTATTAGGAGTCGGTGGCCATGCCGCAGCCGCAGGTTTCAGTCTGCCGACCCAAAATCTTCCCGCTTTCACCGAAAGCGTAAATCATCCAGAAATCCCTCCCGAGCTCTTAGTCAAAGTTCAGAAATATGATTTGGAAATAGATTTGGGATTTGTGAATTGGGATTTGTGGCTTGCTCTGAAAGAGTTTGAGCCCTTTGGTCTCGGCAATCCTCGCCCGGTCTTCTACACAAAAAACGTTGAAGTAAGAAATCCCAAAAAGATCGGCAAACTGAGTAATCATCTGAAGTTCCAAGTAGGCTCCCTCGACGCCATATATTTTAATTACATATCCCCCTCTACCGAATCAGAAAGAAGCGAGGTAGGGGGTGAGGTCGACTTGGTATATAGCATCGACGAAAACGTCTGGAATGGAGAAAAAAAGTTACAGCTCTTGATCAAAGAGTTAAAATCGTTCAATGGATCAGCTACTAGATAGCCTAATATTCGCAACCAAAGACTCAAGCCGCAACCTAGATATTGAAAAAATTCACAAAGCTTGGGAGTTTGCTTCTCTGGCCCATACTGGCCAAAAGCGTCTTTCTGGAGAAGACTTTATCTCTCATCCTACTCAAGTAGCCACCATTCTTTGTAAGTGGGGACTGGACACGGACACTATCGTCGCCGGTCTCCTCCACGACGTCATCGAAGAGGGTGGTGCTACACGCCAAGACATCGCCGAAGCTTTTGGTGAGACAATCGCTGTTTTGGTAGATGCAATTTCCGTAGTGGGTCACATTCATTTGACTGGTGGCAAGAGTGAGGAGCTTATAGAGAACTCTCGCAAAATGATTCTGGTCATGGCCAAGGATCTTCGAGTCGTCCTTATTAAGTTGGCCGACCGATTTCACAATCTTCAGAGTTTAGGTTATTTGCCCCGCGATCGTCAGATTAGAAACGCCCAAGAAACATTGGAGATTTACGCGCCACTCGCAGAAAGACTGGGTATTGGTCAGATCAAAGGTGATCTAGAGGATATGGCTTTTCAATATGCTTTTCCGGAGGATTATCAAAAGCTGGTGCAATCCACAAATAAGCTCTTCAAATCAGGAGACATATATATCCAAAAATTCAAACGGGACTTATTGGTAGCTCTTCACGCTCAGATTCCGACCGCGGTCGTCAATACTCGCCAAAAGCATATGTACAGTTTATGGCGCAAACTTCAGCGACCGGAGCATGCAGGTGACCTCGCTCAGATCCATGACATAGTCGCCACTCGAATTCTTGTAGATACTTTGGAGGAGTGTTATCTGGCTCTTGGGATTGTCCATGGCAAATATCGCCCCGTCCCCTATTTGGGCATGCGCGACTACATCGCAAATCCAAAACCAAACGGTTATCGCAGTATCCATACCAACGTTTTTGGCCCCGAAGGCCGCATAGTTGAGATCCAGATCCGCACTCACGACATGCACTCCCAAGCCGAGATGGGTGTGGCCGCTCATTGGCAATATGCCCAGGCAAAGTCAAAAGGCGCATCGGATGAAAAATTAGAAAAAGGCACTGCCTTCGGACCGACGGACAAATTATCCTGGGTCAAGCAGTTGGCCGCCTGGCAGCAGCAGATGACCGACTCCGAAGACTATTTGCACTCACTAAAGTTTGACGCATTGGCACACCGCAATTTAGTTTTCTCACCCATCGGCGATGTCTATGATCTTCCCCGTGGTGCTACTCCTATAGATTATGCATATGCAGTGCATACCAAATTGGGTCACCAAGCAGCCGGGGCAAAAGTAAATGGTCGTATGGTGCCCTTGAGCCACCGACTAGGCAACGGCGATGTTGTCGAGATCCTTATCGACCGCAAGCGCAAATTGCCTAGTCATGAATGGCTGGACTTTGTGGTGACATCGACCGCCCGCCAACAGATCCAAAAGACGCTAAACAAATAGTTGAGCATCATCTTGTCTGTCAGATCCAGCAGTAAACACCGACCACATATCTCTTACTACTTCGGTCTCCATAGCCATTACAGTTATAAGTGGCACTCCCAGTTGGGCAGCCACCAACCTATCATCTCTTGTTGCAGTTTCAAGAGGTCTGGGTTCACACTCTTTTTTTGTAGCTTGTTGTGGTTCCATATTTTTTCACCTTCTTTCCAACTAAAAAACCTCGCTTTTTTGCGAGGCTCTTGTAAAAAAAGTTAGATAAAAATTCTCTACATCACCTCAAGACGGCCTTATTTAGACCGGATAGATAGGTAATGTATGAACGCGAAAACATTTGATATATTTTAGGATCGCCCGATGATAAAATCAAGGGATAGCCATGAACCGCACACTAATATCAGAAACTGTTTCCAAAGTTGGTGAGACCGTGCTGTTGCAAGGTTGGGTAGACACGCGTCGGGACCATGGCAAAATAGTTTTCATCGATCTGCGTGATCGCACAGGCAAGGTTCAGATGGTTCTCATGCCAGGTCTTGCCGGCGATCTCAAAAGTGAAGACGTTATTTCTCTGACTGGACTCGTCAAAGCCCGCCCCGAAAAGCTCATTAACCCTAGACTAGCAACAGGCACAGTAGAGATCGAAGCCCAAAAGATCGAAGTTCTTTCCAGATCCGAAGTTCTCCCCTTTGACATGAGCGGGGAAACTCTAGATGTTCAGTTACCCACGCTTTTAGATCATAGGTCACTTACTCTCAGACATCCAAAAGTCCAGGCCATCTTCAAAGTTCAAGCAGTTATCATCGATAGCTTTAGAAGAGCATTACAAGCCAAAGACTTTTTAGAGTTTCAGTCCCCGAGTATTATTTCTTCCATTCCCGAAGGTGGGTCAGAAGTCTTCGAAGTAAAGTATTTTGAAAACAAAGCCTACTTGTCTCAGAGCCCTCAGTTATATAAGTCATTACTGGTAGGAGACTTTGAAAGAGTGTTTAGTGTAAACAAAGTATTTCGCGCCGAGCCTAGTGTTACTACTCGTCATCTGACCGAAGTTGTAAGTCTCGATGCAGAGTTTGGCTTCATCGAGTCTTGGCTGGATGTATTGGCCATGGAGGAATACGTGGTTAGATTTATTTTCTCAGAGGTCGAAAAAAAGTGTTCTTCTGAATTGGCAATGTTTGGTGCAACATTACCAAAATTATCAGGCAAAATTCCTTTGATTAAATTAAGGGAAGCTCAGGAAATAATTCTCAAAAGAACCGGCCGTGATGTTCGTCATGAAAAAGATTTAGCTCCAGAAGACGAACGAGAGATTTGCAAGTGGTCATTAGAAGAACATGGCTCAGATCTAGTTTTCGTCTCTCATTTCTTGACCAAGAAAAAGCCATTTTATGTCATGCCAGATCCAGAAGATCCAGAATTTGCCCTCAGTGTAGATTTGTTGGGTCGGGGAGTTGAGTGGTCCAGTGGTGGTCAAAGACTAAACGATTACGAGCAGATCAAGAAAAATGTTCAGGAATGGGGATTAAAAGAAGAAGACGTAGCCTTATTCCTCCAGTCGTTCAAGTATGGCGTTCCACCTCTTGGTGGTTTTGCCCTAGGTGCAGAAAGAATGACCATGCATATCTTGGGGTTGCAAAATATCCGTGAAGCCTCTATGTTTCCTCGTGATATGGAGCGCGTAGATTTCCGCCTAGGCGGTCAGCAAACAGAGTCTAAAGGCGAAAAGGTCTACAAACAAATTCTAGAAAAACTTGCGGGGGTTGAGATAAAAACGTTGGAGCACAAAGAGACTAAGACTTCTGCCGACTCAGCGCATGTTCGTGGGACAACTGTTGAGCAAGGTGCAAAAGCATTAGTGGCCATTTCTGACGAAACACCGGTTCTGTTGGTTCTCTCAGCAGCAAAAAAAGCAGATTTAGACAAAGCAAAGATTGCATTAAGGAGTGAGAATCTTCATCTAGCTTCCGAAACAGAGATGAAAAAAATTACGGGATTAGAAATCGGGGCTGTCCCTCCATTTGGTTCAGTATTGGGCTTAAAGACATACGTAGACAACTCCTTATCAGAAAACGAAGAAATAGCTTTCAATGCCGGATTAAGGACAAAATCTATAATAATGAAGTTCTCAGATTATAGGAATATTGAGTCTCCACAAGTTTGTGATATTAGTTAAGTAGATGAAAACGCTTCTTAGACTAGCACTCCTGCTCGTCTGTCTTTCAGTAGTAGGTCTCGTCGCCCACCGGGTTGTCTTTTCCCTTCTTGAAGCCCCCCCTGCTTCATATGTCTCGGATGCCCCCATCTCCCAAAATCTCCCCATTCCCGAGGTAGTTGCCAAAAGTATTTTCATAATCGATCCCGATTCACAGACTGTTTTGTACCAGCGCAATGCCGATGAGAGGTTGTATCCCGCTTCCACTACCAAGATGATGACGGCTCTTGTAGCCAACGAACAATTTTCACACGACCAAAAAATTACAGTTACGGTTGCCTATCCCGAGGGCCAAGATGCCGGCTTCATGCCCGGCGAGGTCATAGATGTGGAAAATCTTCTCTACGCGCTACTGGTAAATAGTGCCAACGACTCAGCCGAGATCCTGGCAGAAAACTGGCCCGAGGGCAGACCCGGGTTTGTAAATGCCATGAATCAAAAAGCCATAAATCTAGGATTAAAAAATACCTTTTTCAAAAACCCCACCGGACTCGATGAGGAGGGTCATTACAGCTCAGCGGCAGACCTGGCCAGGATCGCCCAGGAACTCATTCGTCATCCCTACTTAGGAAAGATAGTTTCCACAGAGGCCGCAGTAGTAAACACGACCGATCGCTCTATCTATCACCCCGTGACAAATATCAATGAATTATTAGGCCACGTTCCTGGAGTAGTAGGCATCAAGACTGGTTTTACGGATCTGGCGGGTCAGTCCCTCGTTACTCTCGTGGATCGCGATCACCGTCGCGTTTTGGTAGTCCTGCTCGGCAGCACCGACCGCTTTGCCGATACAAAAAGCCTTATCGACTGGTCCTACTCAAACTTCACTTGGGACTAATTAAAGATACTCATCAAATGAGTAGGGTGGTATACTACACCTTCTTGTGGTCATAGTTTCCTCACATGTCTACGTCAAAAGAACATCCATACCTGATTTCCATGCTGTCTTCCCGGCAGCGCTGGGTCTTTCGAGCTCTTGTTCTGCTTTGGCTAGCCGGAGTTAGCGCATATCTTTTTTGGTGGTTTGATCCCAGTCACATCATTACTCCGGGACGATATATTTTCAACACTTTACTTCTTCTCTGGTCAGTTATATTGCCGGGGTATTATTTTTATTTCGTATCCCGCATGCTGAAGTCCAATCCCGAGTTAGTAATTCCATCTAGTTGGCGAGTCGCAATGGTAGTTACCAGAGCTCCATCCGAGCCTTTCTCCATAGTCAGACCCACATTAGAAGCCATGCTTTCTCAAGATCATCCTCACGACACCTGGTTAGCCGACGAAAATCCCACCAGCGAAATATTGGCTTGGTGTCAGTCTCATGGCGTCTTTGTTTGCACTCGGTACAGACATCCAGATTACCAGCGAGACACTTGGCCACGTAGGAAAAAATGCAAAGAAGGCAATCTGGCATTTTTCTACAATTATTACGGCTACAGTCACTACGATTTTGTGGCCCAGCTCGACGCGGATCATATCCCAGAGCCAGGATATCTACAGGCCATGCTCAGGCCATTTATGGATGACCGAGTCGGTTACGTGAGTGCTCCTAGTATTTGTGATACAAATGCCAGCTCCAGTTGGGCGGCTCGCGCTAGATTGTATGCCGAAGCAACTCTTCATGGTTCGCTCCAGTCTGGTTATACAAATGATTGGGCCCCTTTGTGCATCGGGTCACATTATGCCGTCAGAACCAGTGCCTTGTTTCAGATCGGTGGTCTCGGTCCAGAGTTGGCCGAGGACCATTCTACTTCCCTATTATTCAACGCATTTGGTTGGCGCGGCGTCCATGCCATAGATGCCATCGCCCATGGAGAGGGTCCAGCTACTTTTGCAGATGCCATGATCCAAGAGTTTCAGTGGGCTCGCAGTCTGGTCATGCTTCTTCTGACAGTAACTCCCAAGATATTTCATTTACTTTCTCCAAAGAAAAAACTTGAGTTCTTATTTGCTCAGAGTTGGTATCCGATTTTTTCTTTAGTCATGTTGAGCGCATTTCTATTGCCCCTCGAGGCTATCTGGTCCAGCACTCCTTGGGTAAACATTGATTATCTAGAGTTTATTTTGTTTTCATTCCCTCCCATGTTTATGGCCATTGTCATCGTGGCTTGGATTAGACATCAAGGTTGGCTCCGGCCTGTAAACGTTCCTCTTATTAGTTGGGAGATGATCTTGTTTCAGATCGCCCGTTGGCCGTGGGTTTTGTGGGCCACAGTTATGGCGATAGCCACCGTCGTCAGAAATAAAAATCTAGAATTTCGCGTTACCCCCAAAGGGGTAAATAATTCCTCCCCCATCCCTCTAGGCATCATTGCTCCCTATATATTTTTAGGAGCAATACCGGCAGTATTTATGTTAACTATTACTCCAGCCAAAGCAGCTCATGGATATTTCTATTTTGCCCTCCTGAACTCGTTGATATATACGATTCTTATATTCTCAGTTATTTATAGGCACATGGCAGAAAATGACTACTCAATCCACAAAACATAATTGGTGGGTACACATAATTTTCCTGTTTATTCTCGTATCTCTTTTTGCTTTCGCAGCTCTGTATCGGACTTCCGATGCCATCACTGCAATCAGCTGGGGGACCAGGCAGCGTTTGTGTCTTTATACCTCTACTTTTTGTTCGATTAATAGAGCAGGTCTGACCGTAAACTTTGGTGTATATGATCCTCAATCAGAATTCTCCTCTTCATCCAGAGTTGCCTTCGATCACTATTTTTTTGATTGGCGAGAGTCAGTCGATCTGGCTTCCACTCTCAAATCCGGTCGCTGGCCGCTGGTGACCATCGAGCCTTGGGTCGAGGACGAGAAGCGCCACACCTTACTTTCAGACATCGCATCAGGAACATATGATTCTCGAATTTCAGACACTTGTCGTGGATTGGGTTCATATAATCACCCCATTTTTGTTCGTTTCAGTCACGAGATGGAAAGAGTCACCGGCAGGTATCCTTGGGCAGTAGAGGACACAGCCCAATTTATTCAGGCTTACCGCCATTTTGTCACCTTATGTAGACAAGATCTCCCAGAGAGTTATTATGTCTGGTCGCCAGCAGGAGAGGAAAATTCAGAATCCTACTGGCCAGGTCATGAATATGTGGATTACGTAGGCCTATCCATATACCACCTACCCGAGTACGAGAAAAAAACGTACGGACGTACCCAATCGTTTTTGGATCTGTTTACTCCAAAATATAATCGAGTAAAGCAGTTTGACAAGCCGATTATTCTCGCCGAATTCGGAGTGATTGGAGAAAAGTCATACCAAATAGGTTGGTTACACCAAGCCCTCACAGACCTCACAGCTTATCCAGACGTCAAGACCTTGGTCTACTTCAACGCCAAAGATACCCCGGGTGTTTGGGGAAAAGATTTAGCAACTCCCGATTGGCATATAGATTCCCAAGTCTTTTCTTTCCAGTAGCTACTCCACGTAATCGGCTCGCACTGCTTGCACGTATCCTATAAATCCCCCATCACCTTCAAATACGAACACCGGTTGCAAAAATCCTTGTGGCTCATTGGCTTCATAATAAACCACTGAGGCTTTTCTCACCACCACATTTTCCCCCACTGGTTTGGCCACAAATCCGGCCGCTCCAGTCGAAATCTCAGTCCAAGCTTCTTCCACACTCTTGAGAGGATAAGTAGCAAAGTCATCATCCAGTATTCGCGAGTATTGATAGCCCAGTTGTACTAGTCTTTTATTTCCCGGCAGGGGAGAGAGGATCGCATATACCGGGGACGCCTCTCCGCCCGTGGTCATGACCCGGAGTTTATCTTTATCAGCCCGAAACAGGTCCACCTTTACAAAGTTTGCTTCTCTTACCGAGGTCGTAGGTACCATAGCCGATCCAGTCGCCACCAAGTAAGTAAATTTCGCCTGCCCTGTCGCCAGGTCAGACTCCAGTACTCCCAGATTTTGCATCAGTGAGCGGACTTCTCCGATCGCCTGGTTTCCCTGCGGCACATTGTGTTGTCCATATATAGATGATTCATTGGTCCAGTCAAAGTTAAAGGCCATCCTATCAGACACCACATTTACTTTCAGATTAGCGGGTATCAGAGTATGTTCAAATGTGTACTCCACTTCATTCAATTGAATTGGTTGGTTAGTAAATCCCAGGACCCTAGCTTTTTCCCTATATCTATCCAGTGAGACCAGTCGGGATTTGTTTATTCCCACTACATACACTTTGGCCACAGTGGTAAGTGATGGCAATGATCCTTCTATCGTTTCCAGTTTAAAAGTAGTGCCAGAGGCAGGTGTCTCAGAGAACAGTTTGGGCAGTTTTCCATAGCGCACAGTTGGCGGCGGAGGCGGCGGGGGATTGAGCCGCAGATAAGTTTGTTTGGAAAATGCCCACACAAAAGGGATGATGGACAGTATGACGATCCCGATCAGCCCAAACTTGACCACATTCCGGGCAATTCCACTTACTTCAGTGAGGGTCGCCATAATGGTAAAATTATATCACCATGAGCTCCATTCGCACTCGTTTTGCCCCTTCTCCTACCGGAACTCCCGACAGTGTTCATTTGGGCTTCGTCATTAGGGCTCTTTGGAACTATGCATATGCCAAGAAAAATGGGGGTCAATTTATCTTACGTATCGAAGACACAGATATAAAAAGATCTCGCCAGGACACAGAAGCTGCAATTTTTGAAACTCTAAAAAAGTTTGGTATCAGCTGGGATGAAGGACCAGATATTGGTGGCCCATTTGGGCCATATCGACAATCAGAGCGTCTAACTCTTTACAAAGAGGCTGCACTAAAATTAGTCAAAAAAGGTTACGCTTATTATGACTTCGACGCAGTCAAACGCGAAAAAGAGGAGATCAAAGCGGTCTATGAATCAGAGGAGCAGCTGGCTCAGTTACAAATAAGACCTGAAGCGCGTGAGCAAGATCCCAAAGTGGCTCAGGCCAGAGTTGATGCAGGGGAACCGTTTGTAGTTCGAGTAAAAATCCCAGAAGACCGAGTTTTTGAATTCTATGATTGGATTCTGAAGAAAAAAATCAGCGTTTTGGGCAAGTATGTATCCGATCTAATTATTTTCAAATCAGACGGATTTCCGACTTATCACTTAGCAGTTGCAGTGGATGATATTGCTATGCAGATTAGCCACATCTTTCGGGGTCAAGAATGGATATCCACGACCCCCATTCATCTATATATGTTCGAGGGTCTGGATCACCCCATTCCTCAGATTGGTCACTTCACCGTGATTTTAGACAAGGCCACGAACAAAAAGTTCAGCAAGAGGGATTTGGAAGGCAAGTTTGGAGTCAATCATTGGTTAGATCGTGGATATCTTCCCGAAGCGATACTAAACTATCTGTTGTTATTGGGCTGGGCCCCCAAGGACAATCGCGAGATTTTTTCACTCGAAGAGTTTGTGGAAGCTTTTGATCAAGATGGCGTCCAAAAATCAAATCCCATTTTTGA
Source organism: uncultured Gammaproteobacteria bacterium (assembly GCA_964356705.1). GTDB lineage: Bacteria > Patescibacteriota > Microgenomatia > CAZETR01 > Amesbacteraceae > CAYHIN01. The sequence continues at coordinate 16,395 of CAYHIN010000008.1, read as the reverse complement.
CGAAAAAAAGCTCGATTGGTTCAATGGTCACTATATTAGAAGCACAGATGACTCAAGGCTCGCGCAGCTCGTAAGACCATTTCTAACTCGCGAGGTTTCCGATGAACTGCTTCTAAAAATAATCCCTCTGGTCAAAGACAGGCTGGTAACTCTTGCAGATTTTTCAGCATTAACCGATTTCTTTTTTGTCGCCCCTGGTACTGTCTCAGATCCAGCAGTCAACCCCGAACACCTCAGCTACGCGGTAGAACAATTTGATAATTTGAGTAGTCCCGATTTTGTAGAAAGCGTAAAAGCCAAAGGCTGGAAAGTGGGAGACTTTTTTATGTCGATACGCCTCGCTATTGCGGGCGTGAGACAGACTCCACCCATTACCGAAACCATGTTAGTTTTGGGTAAAGAAGAAAGTATTCAGAGACTTAAAAATGCTATAACCTAATCACTATCCCCTATAACCTAAAATGCCTGCCCAACTAAACACCGACCAGCTCAGAAGCAAGCTCAAGCTCAAATCTCTCCAGTCCGAAAATCTTCTCACTGCCCATCATGGTCCAGCCATCAAACTTCTTCAGTCGGTAGGTATCCGGCCGGGCAAGCTGCGTGCTCACGCAAAAAAGTTACTGACAGCCACCGCCGCCACAGCTACTATCATGCTCACCCCAGGTTCTGCCCCCATGTCCCATTCCCTACTTCCTGCTCCCTCCATCCAAGAGTCAGCTACTAGTTCACTAGATCTTCATACCCAGCTCGTCTCAGACATGAAAGAGGTTCTGCCTGCGTCGGTTCAGCCTCTGACAGAGGACCAAGAGACCAAGATTAGTCAGGTTTTGCACCAGCGTTACGGCTTGCATGCTTACGCTAGATTAGAAGGAAATCATCTAAATACCAGTTACGGCTTGATTGGCGCCGAGCAGCATTTGCCTCGTTTTCCAGGAGACACAGTGGAGCAGCACGATGCCATCCAAAAAGCCGGCATCACTCCCGGAAGGGGTGCCTGGGGATATTTTGCCTACAGCAAAGCAGATCTCACTCCAGACCTAATTGCCATCGAGCGCTATTATGCCGTCGTCCAGACGTTGTATCTACCCGATTGGACCACTAGGCTTGCATATCTTCGTGACTGGTACAAACATCGAAAAGTAGCGATAATAAATCCGGTCAATGGCAAAGTCATGATATCCGCAATCGCCGATGCGGGGCCCGCGGCCTGGACAGGCAAGCACTTTGGCGGCTCACCGGAAGTCATGGCCTATCTGGGACTAAATGTTGGCAAGCAAAAAGGCCCAGTAGTATTATTCTTTGTAGACGATCCAGAAGACAAAGTACCGTTAGGACCACTCGAAAATAATCTTGAAGCAAATCAATTATTACTGACATCAAAATGAGCAAACTTTTTTACGATTCACTGACAGATCATCAAGATCTCATAGATTCATTGGATCTACCCCTGGTTTCTGAAGATGAGAGAGCGGAGCTAATAAATCTGATAGACGAGATCATGAGCCACAATATCCTCAATGTGATTCTCAATCACTTACCCAAAAACCATCATGAGGAGTTTATAAAAAAACTTCATTCAGCTCCCCACGATCCAGAATTGTTAGTTTATCTGCAGGAGCGCACTGAGGTAGATATAGTAGTAGAGATAAAAAATCACGCCGAGCGGATAAAAAAAGACATCGCATCCGATATTCACAAATCCAGAACTAAAAGGTAATATCGCCCCATGACGTTTGAGGTCATATTTGATTTAGAAACCAAGAGTTGGTTTACCGAGACTGGGACATCAGACCCCAAAGATCTTGGTGCTTCCCTAGTCTCCTTGTATCGAAGGAGACTAAACGATAGTCACGAAGAAATAGAAGGAGAGATGTTGTCATTTTGGGAGAGTGATCTAGATCAGATGTGGAAGTATTTCCTAGAGGCCGATCGGATAATTGGTTTCAACTCTATAGACTTTGATGTGAGAGTCCTCGAAAGATACGCCCCGCGTGATTTTGCCAAGCTGCCTCATTTTGACATCATTCAGCATGTAAAAAACGCCTTTGGTCATAGGGTATCTCTCAATGCTATTGCCAAAGATACTCTCGGGGATACCAAGATCGATTCCGGAGCCAACGCCGTCATGTACTGGCAGTCTGGCGATCCAGACAAGCTCGCATTACTCAAAAAATATTGCGAGGCAGATGTGGACATCACCAAGCGCATTTACGACTACGGTCTGCGGACAAAAAAGCTGAAGTTCACAGACAAGTGGAATACTCCCAGAGTCATCGACATCGACTTCTCCTACCCCGAAACTACTTCTTCTGTTCAAACCAGCCTATTTTAAAATTGTCATCCTGAGCGTAGTGAAGCCTGCCTGCCGGCAGGCAGGGATCCAGTAAAATCAATACATGAGCGTTCCGCAAGAGGCAGAGTTAAAAAATCTCATCACATCGGCTGGGGTTTTTATAAAAGGCCATTTCATTTTCGCCAATGGAAATCATGCCACAGTAAAGTTAGAAATGGGCAACTTATGGCAAGACGAAGTCGCGCTGGCACGAGTCCTCGCGCTATTGGCCCATGAAATGATGGCAGTCAGCCCCAATGTAATTCTTGGTGTTCCTACCGGTGGTCAAAACCTAGCTATGGCAGTTCAAGAAAGACATCTGCCTCGGATTCCGTTTGCAAAATTAGAGAGAGTCCCAGATGGCAAAAAACAAGACTTTAGATTTGTTACACCAGAGGATAGAGACCTAGCCATATCCGCAAAAGTAGTCGCAATTGGAGAAGACGTAGTTACATCGTACAGTTCAATCGCGGGTGTAGCCCGGTTGTTAGATCCAGACAGTCAAGCCCTCCACTCGTTCACCGTTTGGCGCAGAGGCACAGTTTCTCCCGAGTACAGAATGGGAACAACAGATCATTACTTGATCGAGGAATTACTCCCAAGTTTTCCTCCCGAGTCCTGTCCAGTTTGTCACCCTAAGTCATCCTGAGCCTCAATTTTTTCTTTACTCTCTATCATTGAAATCTTTTTGTTTTTTCCGATATTCCTTCGCCATGAACTTTTTGGTCTATCTCCAGCTATCAGGTAACTCTTTCGCGCTTTTCCAGACCGTTTCTTAGACATATATCATTTGAGCAAATAATTCTTACCAGAAACCACTTTTTTCTTTGTCTTTTCCTCCAGTTCCAGTCTCGCATTTTTGGCCACACCCCCTCCCTTTTTTCCGGCTACTTTATTTTCTGTTAGCCCTGTTGCGGTCATACTTTCCGCGATCTGTCGTGTGGACATTTCAGCTAGCGCCGTGAACACGAGCTCGGCCTCAGTCATATGATCTCGCAAGTTTTGGGTTTTCAGTCCCTTCATTTGCTTATGTCCCTTCTCACTCACTCCCGACCATTCTTCGTGTATGAGGTTAGTCAATACGGCATATTCCTCTCCCTTTTTAATCTCGTGACTGTTCCAATAGTCAGTCAATTTATTTCTGATCTCCTGTCCCATCATCCGTCTCTGGATCCATTCCTCGCCTCTTCCGTGTTTTAGCCAGTTCTCCCGAGCGCGGTTCACAGATCTTTCGGGGTCCGCGATCTCTTGCACTCTTTCGTGTCCTATCTTTGCGAGCCACAGTTTGAATGGTTCAGCCTTAGGAGAGGGGATACTCTGAATTATTCTGAACAACAATTCCGTATCAGCAGTATCAGTCAGGCGTTTTTTCCCATCATCAGCTATCATTTTCAACTGTCCCAATTTTTGGGACACTTCACTTCCTTCGGTCTTAAGCTTTGTTTTAAGAGCATTCCAATACTTACGTGGCCTTGGACTACCTGTAAGAACAGAAACTACATCAATCACAGCAAAAAACCACTTCTCTGACTTTTCATCGTAAACCCGCCTTATATTTTGATCTTCAAAAACAGTTATCGAACCCTTCACGCTAAAATAGTATACCCAACAATACCCGAAGTCAACTATATCTTAGGTGATCACTTTATATGGTGCAAAACCTCCAAGAACTTTCCATAATTTTGGTACACGATATAGCCGTTTAGGAGCAGCAATCCAGGAAAAACGATCGCCTTCTCCATTATTTTTCCGGTGGTTATTCGCAAAGCTTTAAATGGGGGAAAGCCAAATTTGATAGGTATGGGAAACAGAAGCGGCACGCCTTCTTTGGTCAGCATGTCAGAGATCAGATGAGATGCATACCCGATCATAAATGCCCACCACACTATATTCATATCTACTATCAAAACAGCTCCTATTTTGGCCAGCAGCCACTTGAGTCCAATGCCGATTAGCCACATTCCTAGGATTGAGTGGGAGATCAGTCTGTGTCCACCCAGCAGGGGACTGATGATTCTGGAGATCAGTGATCCTCCCCGCAACTTGTCCCATATATCAGCAGTCGCCTCATCCAGATCCGGTCCCAGGCCTCCTAGCATATTGGCTCCAAATCCTACGACCGCCGTAGCCAGACTCATGTCAGTCACCGGCAGGTACGCCAGCACCATGATCATTCCCGTAAACGCCACCAGATCATGTGTCCTCCCAGTCATCTCATTTCTTCGAGATGTAAAACTTCTTCTTCACAAAATTTTCTATCACTCCAAAGCTAGGAAAATATCTAGGAAAGGGCAGTTTCTTAAGGTCAAACCAACCCCACTCAGTTATCTCGTCCGGCTCCATTACTTTTGGTTCCCCTTTTGTGATTTTAGCGACCAGCCCCACAGTCATAAAATGCGCGTGCTGGTTTTTAAAGTTGTGGACAGAGATCACTGTCGGTTTTTTTATCGTGATTCCCGTCTCTTCTTTTACTTCTCTTATCGCTCCTTGTTCAAAAGTCTCTCCCCACTCCATTTTTCCTCCTGGCAGACACCATTCTCCTGCACTACGAAAGGCCGAGTCTGCTTTGTCTGGATCCGGGTGTCTTCTGCCCATGAGGATCTTGCCTCTTTTGATTACGATTACTCCAAACCCCGCCCCCACTTTTTTCTTTTTCTCAACCATAGTCATAAAATTCTACCACCAGCTATCTCTGATACAATAATTCTGTGTCTTGGTTTATATTCGCTCTTCTCTCAGCTTTGTTTGCCGCAGCCACTGCCATTCTTGCCAAAGTAGGCATAAAAAATGTTGATTCAAATCTGGCTACAGCCATCCGCACCGTCGTCATACTATTTTTCGCCTGGGGGATCGTCCTGTTTCAGGGTACATGGAAACAGATCCACACACTTTCTAAGTTCTCCCTGACCTTTTTAGTTCTTTCCGGTATCGCCACTGGTTTGTCTTGGCTATTTTATTTTCGCGCTCTTCAGCTGGGAACTGCCTCCCAAGTAGCGCCAATAGACAAGCTGAGTCTAGCTCTCACCGTAATCTTTGCCGTCATCTTTCTGCAAGAAAAAGTAAACTTGTCCGTGATCTTGGGCGTACTCCTCATGACCGCTGGCACCTTTCTCATCGCTTTTGGAAAATAGTTAGGCCAAGAGTACTCCACCATCCACGACTATCTGACTCCCGGTTATGTACGACGCCATATCTGAAGCCAAAAACAGAGCCACCTTGCCTATATCATCCGGCTCCCCCATGCGATGCATCGGTATCTTTGCCATAAATGCATCCAATATATTTGTGGTTTCGCCCGTAAGCTTCTTTACCCCTTCTGTCATTATTCCTCCGGGCGCAATCGCATTCACCCAGATCTTATGAGCCGCCAGTTCCAGAGCCACATTTTTTGTAAATCCCCATACTCCGTGTTTGGACGCGTCATAGTGAGCCAGACCAATATTTGATGGATGCAGGGCATCAATCGAGGTGACATTTATTATTTTTCCCCCATGGCCCTGCTTTATCATTTGCTCTGACACATATTTCGTAGTCAGAAACACTCCCTTCAGGTTTACATCCAAGACTTTTTCAAAATCAGATAGACTCATCTGAGACAGGGGCACATTAGGATAAATCCCGGCATTGTTTACCAAGATATCTATGCCACCAAAAGTCTTTACCGTCTGCTCGACCAGCGTCTTCACATCTTCCTCCGAGGACACGTCAGTTTTTACAGCCTTCACATTCCACCCTCGGTAAGACAGTTCTCCGGCTGATTTGTCCACAGACTCCAGAGTTCTACTGGCCAGCATCACATTTGCTCCCGCTTCCGCTAGTCGGTATGCGATCCCATAGCCGATTCCGACAGCCCCCGTGACTATTGCAGTCTTTCCCGACAGATCCAGTAGTTTCGATACCGATTGCATACAACTTCCATGTCTAATACTCTCAGATTTTCCGTCCCGATACAAGGACTCTCGGCAGCCACTTATCATTGTCCGTTCCTCTTCTTGTTTCGCCCGTTACTTAATGATAACAAAATTATTTTTTAAGACTTACTTCGATTGCCACCATGCCAAACTCCTGCTCCTGCTCAGGTGTGTAAAATCTTCTATAGACTTCGACTCCTTCTTGGACGGTTTCCACATCCGGCAGCAAACTTTTTATCTTCTCACCCGTAAGCATTTCTTTTATTGATTTATACTCAGTCACTCTTATGACTTTTATCTCAATATTGTCAGTTTCTTCTTCGTTATATACTACTATCTCATCACCCGGCTGGACATTTTGATACCAACCTTTTTTCACCCTGCCCTCTACCGTTTTCTGGCCATTCTTAAGAAATGTAAAGTATGGTTCTGCTCTGTGATTGTGATATTTCATTATCTTGGTGGCCAGCTTTCAACCGGTAATCTAGTCTCTCTATTTATTAGTGTACATTTTTTTAACTTTTCTCCGGGTTTTAAATGCATTCTTTTTCCCACGCCCATAAGACACCACTCCTGACCGTCCACAATTTGTAATGCTGGGCACCCAACACAATCTTTCGTTTTGTCCTTCCATGTACCAAACCATTCACTCCCTGGATTCGCACCTAGTCTGTACCACTCGTCACTGTTTAGTCCAAATAAAACTCTTTCCATTCGCCAATAATACCAGGCAATGGAAAAAAATTTGGCATCAGCCTGCCGAAAACTGGGCAGACCAGCCTGGCCTCGGCTATGTATGACTTGGGTTAGAAGTAATCTCTTTAACATCTTCACAAAATCTTAATCTAATAGGTCGTAGGATTTGTTCGTGTCAGTCAAGAAGGAAGCCATTAAGAAGACGGAAATAAAAAACAGACTAAGATTGGCGCAAGACCTTGTCAGACAAGTTATCATAGCTACTGAACTCAATTGTGATTGGAAAGATATCCACGCTATAATAAATAAGGCTAACATCCAGTTAAGACTAGCGACTAACTTATTAGCCTATAATCATCTTGACGTTTGTGTAGCTGGAAAACGCAAAAAGCGGAACACACCAATAGCCTACGAAGACATTGAGCAAATTATGAAAACGTATAGGTATTTAAACTAAATATGTCACATTTTCAAGATTCCTCAATCATCCCTGCTTCTCCTGAAAGAGTATTTGCTTATATTGATGACCATGCCCGTTTTTCGTCACATATGAATAAATCTTCCTGGATGATGGGGGGAGGCAAGATGAGTACTTCTGTCGATGAAAAGTATGGTCAGGAAGTAGGCTCTCACATTCGCATGTCAGGTACTGTATTTGGTATTCATCTCTTTTTAGACGAAGTCGTTACTCGTCACGAGTCGCCTCGATTAAAAGCATGGGAAACAGTTGGAACTCCCAAATTACTTATCATTGGCCATTACCAAATGAAAGTAGAGATAAAACCACACAAGTCTAATTCGCTACTTACTATTTCAATAGACTACGAGCTCCCCAAAACCAATGTTTGGCTTGGTAAATTATTCAGCGGGTGGTACGCAAAATGGTGTATACAACAGATGCTCAAGGGAACAAGCAATTACTTTGTAAGTAGTAAAGGAGGTGAGGAGTGATGAAGCACAATCCTACTGCCACTGCAAATACCTTGGCTATCTTAAGTGGAACTTTTTATATCATCTGTCGCATTCTGGTGAGTTTGTTCCCAGATTTGTTTTTTTCAATTGCAAAATCATGGTTCCATGGAATAGAACTGACTAATTCAGGTTCTTGGGATCTATCGATTACTGCCTTTATCCTTGGGTTAGTGTCAATAACTGTTTCTGCCTGGATTACTGGGTATCTTTTTGCAGTTATCTATAACTATTTCGCCAAACAATAACAGAATGAGGCATCATCCTTAATGATTTCTTAATGACTTTCTAATACAATAGGGGTATGAGAATCTTGATTGTTGAGGATGAGCGGAGACTTTCAAATATTATCAAAAAAGGGTTTGTAGAAGATGGATTTGCAGTTGACCAAGCTTTTGACGGTGAAGAAGGCTTATATCTAGCAGAGGGTGAGCAGTATGATCTGATAGTTCTCGACATTATGCTTCCAAAAATGGATGGATTGCAGCTTTGTCGCGAACTGCGAAAGAAGAATATTAAAACTCCGATCCTTGTACTGACTGCCAAATCCACCACCGAAGATAAAGTAGCAGGATTGGATAGTGGGGCCGATGATTACATTACAAAACCTTTCTCATTTGTCGAATTCCGCTCGAGAGTACACGCCTTAATCCGCAGAAGTCACCAAGAGGCTTCACCCTCTCTTTTACTAGACGATCTGGAAGTTGACCCCCTAAAACACATCGTTAAGCGTGGGGAAAAAACAATCAATCTGACACCAAAGGAATTTGCCGTTTTAGAACTACTACTAAGACACAAAGGAGAAGTCGTAAGTAGGACTATGATTATAGAACATGTATGGGATTACAATTTTGAAGGTATGAGCAATGTCGTAGACGTATTTGTAGTTGCCCTGCGAAAGAAAATCGATTCAGGTTCCAAAAAGAAGATGATTCAGACAATCCACGGCGTGGGTTACAAGATTGGCGACTAATATATGAATACTAGAAGCATTCGTTTCCGCATACTTCTTTGGTATAGTCTGACTCTGTTTTTGGCAACAGCCTTCATCTTTACGAGCTTCTATTTAGTAACCCGACAGATTCTTTTTCAGCAAGTAGATAAAGAATTATCAACTCATGCCAGTAAGTTGGCTGAAATTGCTACTCGTCAAGGTGTCAGTTTGCACGAAGATATTCTCAAGCAACAATTATATGCAGAATTCAGCAATATCCCTGGCATGGTAGCCATTCTCTTAGATGAGAACGGCAACGTCGTGAGGACATCATTAGATTCCGATAATTCCTATGTGTCGTATCAGTTCCTTTTTGAACAAGTTCAAAATAGTTCAGACGTCGTTTTTATAAACCAGGATATTAATAACACTCCAATGCGGTTTGTAGCAGAACCAATTAGATCAAATAGCAATCTATTGGGAGTTGTTTTGGTTGCACATCCCATAGACGCTATTCAAAAATCCCTAAACACACTACTAAGCACCTTAGGCTATATCTTCACCTTACTAATCATTCCAAGTGTTTTTGGCGGACGGATTTTGGCCGGTAAAATAATGAGCCCAATATCACATATCAGTGACAAGATGGAAGAAATAAGCACGGAGCACCTAGAAGAAAGGGTCGATGCACCCAAGACAGGAGATGAGATTGAGAAACTAGGAACGGCATTTAATAAGCTTCTAAATCGTATACAAGAGTCGTTTCAGAGAGAGCGCCAATTTATTGGCGATGTAGCGCATGAATTAAAAACACCAATTGCAACTCTTCGGGGGGAAATTGAGCTCACTCTTTCCAAAAGCAGAACAAACAATGAGTACAAACAAGCTTTCAGCGAAACTCTAATAGATGTGAACCGCTTATCAAGCACGATCAAAAACATACTCGATCTGGCCTGGCTAGGAGCAGAAAATGCAAATTTGAAAGATTTAAACTTCGACCTATCCTCTTCCCTTGTTGAATTAAAGGAAATTGCAACCAAATTAGCAACCCCAAAACACATCATTATTAAAGGTAAGATTGAACAAAATATTTTAGTTATGGGTATGGAAGACAAAATCAGTAGAGCAATTCTCAATGTTATCGATAATGCTATCAAGTACACTCCCAAGGACAAAATCGTAACAATATCTCTTCACAAGAAGAAGGAAAAAGCGTTTATAGAAGTGATTGACACAGGTATTGGTATTCCGGAAAAAGAACTCGCTCACATTTTTGAGCGTTTCTATAGAGGATCAAAGACAACCAAAATATTAGGCTCAGGACTGGGATTAGCAATTGCACAAGGAATCATCAAGGCCCATAAAGGAGATATCAATGTATCAAGCAAGGTTGGGACTGGCACCTCAGTAGTTATCTCTTTGCCTATTGCTGATATTTCCTCATGATTTCCTAATCCACCTTTTTCTATACTAAGAATATTACAAATTATAAGGAGGCGAACAATGATTAAATGGATCGGTATTTGTTTAGGGGTAGTTGCCTTGTTCATTATTGCGGTAAGTGTGTTTAAGGTCCCTGCAAGCAATTTATTTGTTGTTGGAGTCCTCCTTGCTTGTCCTCTGATGCATGTTTGGATGATGAAGTCCGGCGGTCACAAGCATTAAGAAAAGTTAACACTAAACTCACAGCAGTTTAATGGTCAATAGAATAGGATGAAATAGTTACAGTTAAGATGAAAAGGAGGTGAAAAATATGGGATGCTGTCATTTTCCCTGCAGAAGTCCTACAGCGATATAGGAACTTGTTAAAAAAAGGCGCCTTTGGATAAAAAGTAATACAATGATAAGTGTGAAAGAAATGACTTACACCTGTCCGATGCACCCAGAAGTGCAAGAGAGAAAACCTGGTAAATGTCCCAAGTGTGGCATGACTTTGGTTCCCACAAAAGAGATGAAATCCATGTCTAAAATGTCTTTCTGGGAAAAGTTCAAAATGAGCATGACAATGGCGATGGGTATGGAACATGGCGGTTTGGCAGGACGCGAAATGGCAAAGCTTATGGAAGAAGATATTCGCAATAAGTTTTTTATTGCCTTGATTTTGACATTGCCAATTATCGCCTATTCACCCTTGGGGATGAATATTCTGGGATTAAGACTCCCGACACCTATTCCTGCCAGTTGGATTATGTTTCTTTTAACCACTCCTGTTTATTTCTATTCTGGCTGGATATTCCTGTACTCCACTTACAAAGCCCTGCAAGCAAAAACTCTAAATATGGCAGTCCTGATTGCGGTGGGTATTACTGCCGCATATGCTTTCAGCGTAGTTCTGACACTTTTGGGTAGCGAAGAATCCTTTTACGAAGCAGCAGCCATGCTCATCACCTTTGTTCTATTCGGACATTGGATGGAAATGAAAAGCAGACGTGGAACCACAGATGCTCTTCAAGCCCTGTTTGATCTAGTTCCTCCCCAAGCCAGGGTTATTAGAAATGGCAAAGAAGAGTTAATTCCCACGGCGAAAGTAAAGTTGGGTGACATTATTATCCTAAAGCCAGGCGACAAAGCACCCGTCGATGGAGAGATTGTTGAAGGTGAAACTGCCATCGATGAGTCGCTGGTTACCGGAGAATCTCTCCCTGTTGCCAAAAGCGTTGGTGACAAAGTCATTGGCGGTTCAATAAACACTTCGGGGTCAGTACAGTTCAAAGCCACAAAAATAGGCGAAGACACAGCCCTGGCTCAGATTGTGAAGATGGTTGAAACAGCCCAAAACTCCAAAGCTCCCGGACAAAAGATTGCAGACCGATTTGCCAAATATTTAGTAGTTGTTGCAGTCGGGGGTGGGTTACTCACTTTTATCGTCTGGTTTTTCATTCTTGGCCAACCTCTTATGTTTGCCCTTACTTTTGCCATCTCGACAGTGGTCATAGCCTGTCCAGACGCGTTAGGGTTGGCCACTCCCACTGCTGTTGCCGTCGGCACCGGTTTGGGAGCAAAGCACAATATCCTCATTAAAGACGCTCCCACTCTCGAACAAGTGTCAAAAATCCAAGCAGTAGTAATGGATAAAACTGGGACTTTGACTGAAGGAAAGCCGATAATTACTAACGTTATTGCAGCCAAAGGATTCACTGAAAATCAGATCATTCAGCTTGATGCAGCCGCCGAAGAAAAATCATCTCACCCTTTGAGTTTTGCGGTTTTAGAGGAAGCCAAACGTAGAAAGGTAGATATTTCCAAAAAGGTTGAGAAATTCAAAAATTTAGCAGGACACGGCGTCGAAGCCGTTGTTGACGGCAAACATGTGTTAGTCGGGACTATTAGACTAATGAACGATTGGAAGGTTGATCTCAGTTCGCTGCAAGGGGAAATCGACCGCCTTTTGTCAGAGGGGAAAACAATTATGGTCTTAGCAGTAGATAACAAAATTGCTGGAGTTGCGGCTGCCTCTGATCCGGTCAAAGAAAATGCCAAACAAGCTATTGTTCGGATGAAGGAACTCGGGCTGGAAGTGGCAATGATTACTGGAGATAACAAGAAAACTGCAGAGGCAATTGGAAAGCAACTAGGAATCGACAGAATCTTTTCTGAAGTCTTACCGGAAGATAAGGCTTCATACGTAAAAAAACTACAACAAGAAGGTAAGTTTACGGCCATGGTTGGTGATGGAGTTAACGACGCCCCTGCCTTGGCCCAAGCAGATATTGGTATTGCCATCGGCGCAGGCACCGATGTGGCTATCGAAACTGCCAAAGTAGTCTTGATGAAATCAGACCCCGCTGACGTGTTGAGAGCCATAAAACTTTCCCAGGCTACAGTTCGAAAGATGAAAGAAAATCTGGTTTGGGCGAGCATTTATAATCTTCTGGCAATACCCATTGCGGCAGGCGTGCTCTATCCTAGCTACGGCATTACCTTGCGTCCCGAATTTGCAGCCCTTCTGATGAGTATTTCCTCGATTATTGTGGCCACAAATGCAGTACTTCTAAACAGAGCTGAAAAAGATCTCCTGGTCCTATAATCTTCATAAAATCTTAATACGTGCTCTTGTATGCTCTGGCAATGAGTAAACAACAAATTCATATCCAAGGCATGCACTGCCGGTCATGCGAAATGTTAATTGAAGACGAACTAAAGAAAGTCCCCGGTGTAAAAAGAGTTTCAGTTAGTCATAAAACAGGAATTGCAGTTGTCGACTGTGATTGCAAGTTGGATGCACAAGCCGTCACAAAAGCGGTAGAAAGCGCAGGCTACGGGATCGGTCGGGATGGAAAGATTCATTTTTTCTCTCGTAATCACAGAGATTATATTGACCTAGGAGTGGCTTTCTTTATTGCGATGGCACTTTTTCTAGTGGCCAAAACGCTGGGGATATTTAATCTGAGTAGTTCAATTTCTGGAAGTTACTCAAGCTTATCAATCGTCTTTCTTATTGGCCTTACCGCCGGAGTGTCAACATGTATGGCATTGGTTGGCGGTTTAGTCCTTGGTGCCTCCGCTCGTTTCTCAGCTCAAAAACCTTATGCCAGCGGCATGGAAAAATTTACTCCCCATATATATTTTAATCTTGGCCGAATAATATCATTTTTTGTTTTAGGGGCAGTTTTGGGTTTCGCTGGGTCTCTGTTCCAACTTTCGACTTCGGTATTAGGAACTTTGACAGTCGCAGTTGGACTAGTCATGTTGCTTCTGGGTGGGCAACTAATTGACGTATTCCCAATCTTGAAAAGAATATCTTTTACTCTACCCAAGAGTTTGTCGCGAATGTTTGGGATTCAAGGGAAATCCCAGGGAGAATACAGTAACAAAAATTCGGCAGTTTTGGGTGGAATGACCTTCTTCTTACCTTGTGGTTTTACCCAAGCAATGCAGCTGTTTGCCATGAGTACGGGTAGTCCGTTAACTGGGGCATTGACTATGGGTGTATTTGCTCTCGGTACTGCTCCTGGCTTACTCGGGGTCGGTGGACTTACCTCAGTCGTTAAAGGGGGTGTTGCGCGGTTGTTCTTCAAAACTGCCGGTGTGGTAGTCATAATGCTTGCCCTTTTCAATGTCGGAAACGGTCTAAATCTACTTGGAGTTTCTCCCACCGCTGCTTCTGTTGGCAATGTAGTCCAAGATCAAAACGTCAAGCTTGTGAATGGTGTCCAAGAAGTACGCATGACTCAGGATTCATCAGGGTACAAGCCGGACAAGTTTACTATCAAAAAAGGAATTCCTGTCAAATGGATTGTGACATCAGAAAGTGTTTATACCTGTGCCAGCAGCATCATTTCTCAGCAGTTGGGAATACGCAAAGGTTTAGCCCTGGGTGAAAACATATTTGAATTTACTCCGAGCCAAGCCGGCACCATTCGCTTCTCTTGTTCTATGGGTATGTATACAGGTTCATTTAATGTAGTGGAATAATATGCAAACACAAGCCATCAAACTATTCGGACTGACCTGCCCAGCATGTAAGAAAATCACTGAGAAAAGGATTGGGGGCCTAAAAGGAGTGATCAAGGTGGAAGTGTCGCTCGGCTCCGGAATCGCCACGATTGAGGCTAATCGCAAAATAACAGTGTTAGAAATTAATCAGGTGTTAAAAGACACTTCATATCAGGTTGCCGAAGAGTGATGCATATGATTAAAAAAATTAACTTACAAATTACCGGCATGCACTGCCAGTCGTGTGAAATTCTGATTTCAGAAGAGTTGAAAGAACTTCCTGGGATTAGAGAGATCTTGATTGATCACAAAACTGGTATAGCACACTTACTTTTGGATGAATCCAAATCCTCATCTGATGCTATTTTAACTGCTATCAGTAAGGCCGGATACTCTGCAACAATTCAAGAAACAAGCAAGTCTTCTGGGACGCAAAGAATTCAGTTGTCGCTATCCGGCATGCACTGCTCTTCGTGTGCCGGACTCATTGAGCGCTCTCTTAAAAAAGTCCCTGGTGTTAAAGAAGCCAATGTAAATTTTGCAGCTGAAAAAGCCTCAATACTTTTAGATGAGACAGTTTCTCCTAAACAGAAGCTTGTCGATGCAGTGAGGAAAACCGGGTATGTAGCCGAGTTTGCTGACCAGAAAGATTCAGAGGCAGAAACAAAAAAACGTCAAGCAGACATAAAACAACTGTTCAATAAATTTGCGATTAGCCTTGTTTTAAGTGCACCCATGATTTATTTCATGTTAATGGATTTCTTTAAATGGATTCCAGCAGCATCAACGCTCTTCCCATACGTAGGTATCGTCTCTTTGATTTTGACAACTCCAGTCCAGCTTATCATCGGAAAAAGTTTTTATCAGGGTATGTGGTCGTCACTCCGTATGAAGACGTTTAATATGGATAGCCTGATTGCAATCGGGACATCAGTTGCCTATTTTTATAGTTTAATTAACTTTGTAAGTTACTTCCTGAATACAGGATCATTAATTGGTCTCAACGGAGCCAAGATTCCGGAACTCTACTTTGAAACCGCAGCCTTTCTCATAACCTTTGTTATTTTAGGTAAATGGTTGGAGGCCAAGGCCAAAGGTCAAACTTCAGAAGCCATTAAAAAACTTATGGGTTTGCAAGCCAAGACTGCGCGAGTGATTCGTAATGGAGTGACGCAAGATATTCCAGTCGAACAAGTTATTAACGGAGATATTGTAGTAGTCCGTCCAGGTGAAAAAGTACCCGTTGACGGTCTAATTAACAGGGGATCTTCAGCTTTGGATGAATCCATGATTACTGGCGAAAGTCTTCCAGTCGAAAAACATGAGGGAGATAATGTTATTGGAGGAACGATTAACAAAACTGGCAGTTTTGAATTTCTCGCTACGCGCGTAGGCTCTGAGACGACTCTCTCTCAAATTATTCATTTAGTTGAAGAAGCTCAGGGTTCTAAGGCTCCGATTCAAGCCGTAGCAGACAAGATTTCTGCATACTTTGTCCCAGCAGTAATTATTCTGGCCATCCTAACCTTCGGGATATGGTATTTCATCTTAGGGGCCACTCTTTCATTTGCCTTGATGGCTTTCACTGCAGTTATCGTCATTGCCTGTCCCTGTGCACTTGGGTTGGCTACTCCGACCGCGATTATGGTTGGAACCGGTAAGGGTGCAGAAAACGGCATTTTGGTTAAAGGCGGGGAACCATTAGAACAAGCCTGCAAAATCAATACCATTGTTTTTGACAAGACAGGAACTCTCACTAAAGGCAAACCAGAAGTAACTGATATTGAGTCAGTTAGCAATTTTGACAGAAACACTTTGCTCGCTGTGGCCGCCAGCCTGGAAAAGCAGTCAGAACATCCATTAGCCGAAGCCATATATAAAGCAGCAGAAGCAGAAAGTTTGGGACTGCACGAAGTCAGTAACTTCTCTGCTATTCCGGGACATGGCGTTCAGGGAACCATAAATAATGTGGTGTATTACCTAGGGAACCGAAAGCTTGTTACAGATGTTTTGAAATTGTCCGTCAATACGATTGAGAATCAAATGGTAAGACTAGAAGAGCGAGGTAAGACCGCCATGGTTCTTGCTTATAAAGGCGGTGTAGTGGGTTTTGTAGC